>CAYTXN010000015.1:8239-23211 GCA_964441195.1 uncultured Limnohabitans sp. | reverse complement strand
TGAAACCGATCCGCTCAAAGATCTCGATAATCCGCTGCCGAGTGGCGGTAAGCGGGTGGATTCCTCCCAAGGGATAATTGGAAGGAGGCAAAGTCAGGTCGATATCGGCAGTTTTTGACTTTTTGTTGCTTGAAGATACTTTCTCAATCAGCTCCTGAAACTTCTCCTCAGCCAATTGCTTCACTGAATTGACCACCTGACCGTAAGTACGCTTTTCCTCATTCGGAATCTGGCCCATCGCTGCAAAAAGCTCCCCGACGACACTTTTCTTGGAGATAAACTCCATTCGATACGCTTCAAGTTGGTCAGGGGTAGTCGCGTCAGCTGCTGCTATTGCGGCTTTGATCGCTTCAATTTTCTCTTGGTACATGACTGCAAATTAATCCAGCCACAAAGCTATCAATTTTGAGCTTTTGGGAGCAAAAGTCGGCATGTAACTCTTGGCCACCTTTTCATTTTCTCAAAAAAAAATGAACCTCACTCAATCCACCTCCGAAATCTAACACGTAAGTGCATCCATATCAGAAAACCAAAACAATTAAAAACATGAACAAATTATTCAAAATGGCTTTCGCAGCCTTCGTATTCCTTTCAGCTAATGCTGCTTTTGGTCAAATGGAAAAAACAGTAGAAGTGGGTGGCGCAGCAATGTACCCTTCTAAAAACATCGTGGAAAATGCAGTGAACTCCGCAGACCACACAACACTAGTTGCGGCTGTGCAAGCAGCAGGTTTGGTAGAAACGCTACAGACTGCAGGTCCTTTCACAGTGTTTGCTCCTGATAATGCTGCTTTTGCAAAACTTCCAGCAGGAACAGTTGAGACACTTTTGAAAGAAGAGAACAAAGCACAATTACAGGCAGTATTGACTTACCATGTGGTAGCCGGTAAAATGGGTTCCAAAGAAATCGCAGCAGCAATCAAAGCAGGTAACGGCAAAGCAACATTGACTACAGTACAAGGCGGAACGATCACTGCATGGATGAAAGGCAAAGACCTTTACATCACAGATGCAAACGGTGGACAGTCTAAAGTAACCATCGCCGACGTATGGCAGTCAAATGGCGTGATTCACTCTATGGATAGCGTTGTACTTCCTAAAATGTAATTTGAAAGAATTCTTTCACCACATTTAAAAAGCCCAAATCTTCCGATTTGGGCTTTTTTTAGTTTCATTTTTTCTACTCGTCTCGAGTTATGGATATTTTTGCTTCATATAGCGTGAAATTTTCATTCAAAACAAATCTTTTACCCGAACAAAAATCATCGGGTCTAAGGATAAAGAACTTTCGATTTGAATCTTGAAGTATTTGGAACCACATCTCATCATCAAGAGTCGAAGTATAGATCGGTTTCTTCTCCATGATTTGAGATATTGTCATCTTTTCAGTTGACAACTTTGCGCTAGGCTCTATCCATCCATGGCCAATAATAATTAATCGGTTATTTTCGCTTAGCTTTTGAAAAGAAAACTGGTCTTGAAGTTTATACGCTTGTGATTCTTTCCAAGTCTTGCAATCATCGACGATAATGTAAACCTATTCTTCTTTTTTAGGTGGAATTAAAAGAAGAATTACTGAAAGAGTGAATATTAATTTCCACATGGCTTCTTCAAAGTTGATGTTTTTTAAAAGAAGTTGTTTAAAAAATAGCCCAAATCCATCGACTTGGGCAATTTTTAGATTTCATACTTCAGAATTCTCACTTCAACTTTTACCAAGTTCTTCCTCCACCCGGTCTACCCATCTGCCAAGGACGGTCCGGCTGTGCTTCAGGCTGCTTGAAGTTGCCAAGGATGTAGGTGAAAGTCACCATGCCATAACGAGTAAGCACATTGGTGAATACATCGGTCACGGCCACGTCGGAGATGGTTCGGGTGATGCTGTTGTTTTGATTGAGCAAATCAAACACCACGGCTTTTAGCTCTGCCTTGTTGTTTTTGGCGAAACGAAAACCGCCTTCCATATTCCACAGGAAGAAGTTCTGGTTAAACCCTTCAGAAAGTCCAGTATAAAGTGAATGTGCTACATTATTACCCATAAAGAACTTTCCATTTTGGGAGGAGAAATACAGACGAATATTTGACTCCTGTTGGTAGAAGTTGTTATTTAAATCCTGCTGTAATGAGGAATTTACGATATTATAGGAGCCCGTAGTGCTAATCGAGAAGTCTACATTTTGGCTAATATTCGAGCTAAGAGTAATCCCCTGACTCAGCGTGAGATTGTCATTCAAGTTACTTTCACCATTAATTATACCCGGAATTCTACTGAAATTGATCCGTGAATTGGTGTTGAACTGCGATTTGATCTTTTTGATAGGAGCACCATAGGTCAAGAATACTGAGGTCCTAAAATTACCATCCAAATTAACCGGACTTGTGATTTGTCCACCAGGTCGCAGGAGAATTTCTCCGTTTATCAAGGTATCCTGCACAGCCAGGAAAGTACTATTTCCGATGTAATTGCTAGTAGAAGAGTAGTTTACAAACATGAAAAGTGTTCGGGATTTTTCCAGATTTACTTTGCTGATGTTTGCAAAGATGTTGTGATTGAAACTCTGACCAAGCGAAGGATTCCCCACGCGGAGGTTGAGCGGATTTTGGTTGTTGACTACATTTTGAAGCTCTGCCACACTTGGCTCGTCCGTGTCAGTACGGTAGCGCATTCTCCAGCTAAATCCGGTTTCACGGTTGCGATAGTTAATATTTGCACTGGGCAAAACGTTATTAAACGATCTTTTAAATACCCCTTCCGTTGGGAAAAATGCTTCATTATCCAAGCGGGCATTTTGGTAGTCCAGGTTTAGGTTGACATTCCAACCCTCATTGTTGTAGGCATAGCCTGATCGAAGTCGCTGTGTGATGAACTTGTTGTCAAATTCATTGGAAAGTGCCGTGTCCAATACATACAAATTTTCCTGATTGAGTACACGGGTTTTTTGATCCGCGCGGGTTTTGTTGTTGGCGATTTGATATCCGAATGTTCCGATTGATTTTTCGCCAAGTGGCTCTGTCCAAGTCGTATTGATTCGATAATTAAAGCCTTCATTAAGCGAACTCGTCTCCTGCTCTGCAGTATCGATGAGACTTCGCCTGTAGTCCTGACTTGCCGCCAAGAGTGTCGAAAATTGATCCCGATTGTTCCAAGCTGTAAATATATCCGTCGATAGCGTTCTTCCTCTTTTTTCGAACTTGTAGCGATACGTAATGTTATTGGAAATATTAAAGGCGGAAGTCTCAGCATCGGATATTGATCTTAAAGCCGAAAGTGAATCGCCTGCATTTGTGGTAGTCAAAGCATCTCGGTCACCAAAGGTTTTGTTGGTTTGAAAAGAAATGTTGGGCGTAATGATGATCGAGTTTTTCTCATTAATATCTGCCTCAATTCTTGCGTTTGCGCGGTGGTTGTAATTATCCACCGTATTGATCAAGTTTTCTTGATACAGCTGACGCAGGTCTTCATTGACTACAGTTTCGCGATTGGTAATCTGGCGAAGAGCATTTGTCGTATTGTTGAAGAAATAACTTCCTGTGAAATTGACCTTTTGACCCCACTTATCAGAATAATTCAACCCTAAAGCATTTGTGGAAACTATTCCTCCGGTGTTACCCACGAAGAAATTGTTATTTCCTCCGCCCCATCGACCACCACCGCCTCCACCAGGGCCTCTTTGACCTCCTCCTCCGGCATTAGCCGTGACACCAGCTAAGTCTTGACTTGAAAAATTTTGTTGATTTATATTATTGAAGAGACCCAATACTGAAATGCGTTGGTCTCCTTTAAAAAAATTTACACTTCCACCTGCAGCATAACGGTCGTCTGTTCCGTAACCTGAATAAAGCCGACCAAATGACCCATTTTTTCGATCCTCTCGAAGGATGATGTTGATCGTTTTGGTATAATTACCATCATCGAAACCCGTCAATCGGCTTTGATCAGATCGCTGATCCAAGACTTCTACTCGATCAATTGCATCAGCGGGTAGATTTCGCAAAGCGATATTTGGATCATTCCCGAAAAACTCCCGACCGTCAACCAAAATTCGTTGCACTTGCTCGCCTTGGGCTTGAATCTGTCCATTCTGCATGGTGATTCCGGGCATTTTTCGAATTAGATCCTCAGCTTGTGCGTTAGTTTGGGTTTTGAAGGCATTCGCATTGAAAGAAGTCGTGTCGCCCCTTTGCTCGCCGACTGGAACTTGACCCTCGATGAGTACTTCACCTAGAACTTTCGTGTCCTCCAAAATAATCAAATCCCCGAGATCCAAGGATTGTCTGATTTGATGAACAATTGATATCGTTTTGTATCCAATAAATGTGATTTCAACTTTGACTGAAGGGATATCAGGCCGGGCAATTTCAAATCTCCCATCAGCACCAGAGACTGTTCCAAGTAGTAGTGAATCAGTCACGGTTTTGACCAGAACATTTGCGCCAATCATAGGAACGTTTGCAACTCCATCGATTATTTTTCCGGTTAGCTTTCTTTCCGGTGAATTAGCGGGACCAGCAGGTCTTTGACCATGGGCCAGGTTACTAATTAAAAGGCTGATAATCAGTAAAAATAACAGGGAATAATTTCTCATATGAATTCAAAGTTCAACCCTTTTGACTGAACCAGAAAGACAAAGGTTTAAGCCCGACTCCCTAAAAAATTAGAGCGGAAAATTAGCAGGATAAAAGGTGAAATTTGACTTTAAAAAATTTAAGATCCTTTTTAAACCTGTTCCATTATTTCATTATAAGAAATCCCATAGTGACTTGTGTCGTATACCGCTTTACCTTCTTTGATAATGATGACCTGGGGAGACTCATGAGGAATTCCAAATTCTTCCTCGATTTGATCTGAAAGAGACCGATTTGAGATCAAATCCAAAAAATAGGGGGAAATTTTATCTTCGTCGGTTGCTTTCCAATTGCGTAGTAAGCGATCCAAGGACATGCTACTCACCGAGCATCGAGTGCTATGCTTGAATATCAGAACTGGTTTGCTCTTACTCAATTGTTTGATTTCTTCGATTTGAGTCGAAGCTGACAATTTATTCCAATTCATAGACTTGATAGTTTACTTTTGGGGCAATTGTTGCAGAAGGAAATTAGTTCCTTTTTGAAAATGAAAATACCAAAATGAAAATACAGAAAAGTACCCTTTCTACTCTTTTTACACACCTTACCATAGTTGCATTGATTTTTTCAAGTGCTTGCAAAAGCTTGGATCCAACTTTAAACCCAACACCAATACTCGTTCCCACGGCATTTTCAGAGGTAAATGTTCCTGTCCAGATTCCGATAGAGACATTGGAAAATCTCCTGAATCAACGAATTCCCTCGGTTTTATTTGAGGAAAAAGCCATGGATCTTGGCAATGGAGTCATCGGAGATTTGAATTTTTCGAAAAATGGACTGACTAAAATCGAAAAGGAGGATGAAGAGAAAATCCGAATAGAGCTTCCTATTCGTGTTCGGGGAGAAGTTGGTTTAAAACCTGGAGGTCTTCGAAACCTTTTCCAATCTAAAATTCCAATTGATGAGGCCTTTTCTCCAATTTTTCTAATCAATCCAGACGTCAATGAAAATTGGTCTATGGGAATTTCTGAGTTTGAATTGGTGGATTTAGGGGGTAAAATGAGTTTGAATGTACTTGGAATGGAACTGGATCTCAGTCGATTAATCGCTAGAGAAATTCAGGATTATGCTGCAAAAAATCTTACTTCCAAACCGGATTTGATAAAATTAAAGCCAATCGTGGATCAGCTTTGGAACCAGGTCGGAAAACCTGTTTTTGTTAACTTTCAAGGAAAAAAAATGGCTTTCTCGATCCAACCTGATTCGGTGAAACTTTCCGAGAGTTTTTCTCAAGATGGTAAATACAACATCAATCTGGGCTTGAAAGGGAAAGTAAATTCTCATCCTGCCGATGCTGCGCCAAGCCGACCTTTTCCATTGCCAAAACTGACCGAAAATAAAAACTCTGACAATTCGCTCGATATCCGAATCCCACTTCGATTGACCTACGCAGAAATTGACGAACTACTCCAAGAGAATTTTGAAAATCAAGCGATTCGAGTGAATAAAACCACCCTATTCCGTCCAGGAAATTTCAAATCTCGAGCGTATGGTAAAAAAATTGGAATCAGCATGGATTTTCATGCAGAACAGGCCAACGGGAATGAAATCGACGGAAAATTATTCTTGGTGGGATTACCTACTTTTGACAGTGAAAATCAGGTCTTGATTTTTGACCAAGTTAATTTTCACTTGGAAAGCGATAGCAAAAAAGCAAAGACTGCGGCCGCTTTGAAAAAAGGAAAAATCATACGGCAGCTCAATCAAAAACTTCGATTTCCGATGGCTGAGGTATTGGAAGGAAGCCTTGGAGGAATCCAAGAGCGACTTGCATTTGAAACGCCCATTGCAGATTTAAAAATTGTTGACCTGGAAATTTTCCCAGATGGATTTTATCCGACGCTGATAGGATTGGAGATTCAATTAAAGGCTGCTGGGAAGGTGGATATTAGCTGGAAGTAAAAAAAGCTGCCCTTTCGGACAGCTTTTAAAAATTTCATAAATCATATTCAGCGCATTTTCTTCATCATCTCGCCTGCCACAGACTTGATATTTTCATCCATGAAACTCTTGGATATTTTTTCAATTCTGGATTTGAGATTATTCTCCAGCTTTCCTGCTTTAGCAGCCATGAGTCCATATTTCACTACTGAGGGATCAATGTCATCCAGAGAATGTTTAAGAATTGCTTCAGCGCCTGCTGGACGGCGTTTTTGAGCTCCAAAAGCTGCCGCTACCCTAATCGGTGCAGAACCTAAAGTCGCCGCATTTTCAAGGATTTTATCTGCCTCATCGCCCTGAATAAATCCAACCAAATAAGCTGCTTTTATAGCTAAATTCTCATCACTGCTTACCATTAATTCCTTCAAAAATGGAAGTGAATCCTCTCCAAATTTCAAAGCAGCTGTAGGATAGTCTAATTCATCCTGTCGGAGAAAGGCCAGAAGTTCATCCGTAGAGGAAGCTCCTTGATTGCCTGTTGTTCGTCGTTGTGCCATGATAGAATAGATTTAAAGTGGAGTACTAAGTGTAGAATTACGCATCGTGGTGGACTCCGAAGAGATCAGGTTAGGCGGTGGGTTAGTGATGTTGAAAGTACCTAAACCTGTCATGAGACGGTCATTATTACTAATGTGACTCAACCCAAGGACGTGTCCAAATTCATGCGCTAATGTCCATCGACTTGCCGAGCGGACTACCACACATCCAGGTCTTCCATTTGGATGTGCTGCGCAACCATTATATCCAGGCACGGTACTTCTGACATAATAGACGACCAAGTCATTGCCACTCATAAAGTTTCGGTTTCCGAAAAGGGTATTCTGCTCAGCAGTAGTCTGACCCTTAAAGCAACCTCCGACATCTACATCGGTCAAAGTTGGCAAGTTCAGATTCTCAGTAGTCACCCAGTCTACCCGAATTCCTGCCACTGCAAATACTTCCTGCATGGCTGCAAATTGTTGGTTAAGAGTAAAAGAGGTAGGGTTTTCCAAGATTTTCACATGGACCCGAACTCGCTCGCGCAAAACTCGTGTCCCTGCCGTAGTCGACCAAAAGATGCTTCCTCTCTGGAAATGAGAGATTCTTCCAGTCCCTCCAAAAACAGCCAGTTCATCTGAGGTGGGATAGCCGAGTACACTTTTTTCCCAGCCCAAACTTTTCCAATGTTCACGGATAAGCCCATGAACTTCCCTAGCTCCGGTACTTGGTGACCAGTAAATACTTCCACCTTGGAAATGATTATACCTACCTACTCCATCCGGGCAAGTCATCTCATTGGTCAGGGGATAACCCAGAAAACTGCGCTCCCAACCTAATGAAGAATACTTGGATCGGATGGCACCATGTACCTCCCAAGCTCCTGTAGAAGGACTCCAATAGATACTTCCTCCTTGGAAATGATTGTACCTGCCTATCCCATCAGGAGTGGCAGTCTCATCCGTTGTCGGATATCCTAAAAAACTTCGCTCCCAACCAAGAGATTGCCAGCGAGCTCTGATTAACCCATGAACTTCATGGGCACCTGTAGATGGATGATAATAAATCGATCCATTTGCAAAATGCTGATATGAGCCAATACCATCCGGACATTTTGTAATCGGAGTGGTATTTGGCCCTAGCCATCCTCCTGAACCTCCTAGGGCCAGGTACTTCTGTGTGATAGGATGCTGATACTTGAGGAGCTCCTGAATAGATCTAATATTATGCTCACTCAATACCAGCCGTTCCTCACTCAACACCAGATTTGGGTCAATTTTTAGTTTTGACATTAGCGTTGGGGAAAAATGGTGAAATAAAAATTTAAAATCGAATTTAACTATACTTCAATAATATCCAAGGATTTATACAATTTTTTATCAGCTAAATTATACTTTCAACTATCGGTTTTTCATCAAGTTTTCATAGTTTTTGATTCCTTTCTTCTCGGCTAGTTTGAGAAGTTTTAAAAAAAGCTGCGCCGTCAAAAAAGCATCGCCCCCTGCGGTATGACGATCATCGGAATCAATTCCAAAGCGAATACAAAGCTCGTCTAAGCTATAGGATCCCATCCCTATACTGCTTCGGTCAGCATGTGGTCCATGCTCTAACCTGATCGCCAAGTCTAAAGTATCAATAACCGAGTTTGGAAACTGAGCTAAACCTTCAGACTTCAGATGCTTAGAGATCATTTCAAGATCAAATCCAATATGGTGCCCTACGATGATGGAATTCCCGAGATAGGACAAAAACTTTTTCAGAAAATCATCCAGAAAAATCTGATCAGAAATCCCCACCAACCCGTGAATTTGAGATGTTTTTCCTCCTGATTTCTCAGACATCGGATACCATTCCACTGCAGTGGTGATTTGGATTTTCAAATCCGAGATTTTCACCGCACCAAAAGACAAAATCGAATCCTTTGAGGGATCCAAACCCGTTGTTTCGGTATCCAAAACAGTAAATACTAGTTGATTGATAGATCTAACTCCCGGGATGGGCTGTGTATTGATGGCCAAAAAATCCTTGATGAATTCATGCCGTTCCGTTTTTGGTTTCCAAAATTTCCACCAACTCATCGGCGGAAATAGTCTAACTGAAATCGAATATTGATGATTTCCTGAAGTTCTGAAATAGGTACAAAAGCATTTTTCAGCAGTTGTCGCTGGAGTTTTCCTAAGGATTTTGGGTTGATGTATCGGCCACTATTCTTGTTTTTCAAGCCTTCCAAAGCACGCATTCGCATCAGAATTTCATAGGCCTTTCCGGCTTGAGAGAAAAGCTCAGTATTGACTGGTTCCAACTCGGATAACTTTTCGAATCTTCGAAAGGTGTTGTTGATTCCTACGACCTGATGACTCAAAACAAGTAACCTCGCCAAGTCTGTTAATGGCAACATCGCCCGAAGTTTGATGTCAAATTGATCTCTGTTCTCCCCAGACTTCTCCACAACAAAATCTTTAAAAAAGCCCAAGGGTGGAGGGTTTTTCATGGCATTTAGCGCCAAGAAATTCAGGAAAACCTGCTTCTTCCCAATTTCATGATAGATATGATCAGAAAGTTCGGCACTCAAGGCCTTGCTGCCAGCCACTGATCTGAAATCAAAGAAAATTGAAACCTTCATCAAAGCCTCAGGCGAAGGATGAAGAATCCAATCCGAAAAGTAATTTTTCCAGACAGAGAGCGGTTGAACCCACTCTGGGTTGCTTGCCATGATTTTGCCCGGACAGGGATCAAAACCACAAGCCAAGAGCACTTCAACAACCCCCTCTCCCAACTTTATGAAATATTCCGCTGCCTTTTCTTGAAGATCTTCACTTATGTCATCATAAAGAATGGCATTGTCCAGATCGGTTCGAAGTAGCTGTTCTTCTCTGCCTTCACTTCCCATGGACAGGAAACAAAACCGAATTCCAGTCATATCTGGATAATCCGATTTAAGTTGACTTTTGACAATTTCTAATGCTTGTCTGATGATGACATCATTAATCTCTGTCATCACTGACGCCACGAATTCCATCGAAACTTCATTTTCCAGATAGTACCCAAGCATCTGTTCCGCTCGATCCCTAATCTTTCGCATCTCATTCACCTCCAGCGTATTCATCAATCCGTGGATTAGCACAGCCGGACTATTTCCCATCGAAAGGAAAACGTCGTGGTCAGAGATAATTCCACAAACTGGACTTTGGTCCGAACCATCCTCTGTCAGCACCAAGTGGTGAAGTCGATGTCGAATCATGGTGAGGTATAAATTCGAAAATCCATCCTGCTCTTTTCTGGTAATGACTGGACTGGTCATGACTTCGGAAACTGGATTTTCCGGTGAAATTCCGGCTGCAAGCACTCGAGATCTGAGATCTTTATCTGTCAATATCCCAACTGGAATTCCACTTTCATCACAGATGACGATACTGCTGACTTGTGTTTCTGCCATTAGCTTTGCCGCAGCCTGAATCGGAGTATCAGGCGGGCAATTCAATACTTTCTCTGAAAAATTAACTGCAGACTGATCTGAAAAAATCAGCAAAGAATGATCTCCGGAGTCTTTTTTAAATTCTCCTCTTGCTTTTTGGCCTTGAGAAAGATCCTGCCTGACTACTACTTGTCCGGCAGCAAATCCCGCAGCGAAAAAGAGTGCAACTCGACTATTTTCTTCCAGAATTTTTTCAAAGACATCTACCGGAATTGCATAAATCAAACTGTTCTCGATGACTTTGGAAGTTAGCAAATAGGGTCGCTTTCCTAATAAGGCTAGCACCCCAAAAACATCACCTTCGTCACAAACTTCTCGAATTTGGTCTCCTTTTGAAGAATTTTCAACAAGTTGAATTAAACCTTCTTTAAGAATAAAGAAATGAGGCCTTGCAGCCTCACCTTGCCGAAATAAGATTTCACCATTCTCTAAATATTGAATCTCCACACTTTGAGCCACGCGCGTCAAATCCTCCTTTCCCAAAAATGAAAAAGGAGGAAATCTTTTCAGAAACTCAGCGACCCGATTAACTATAACGTTGGCCATTTTTAAAGTATCTAGTATCTAGATTTTAGTATCAAGATCAGCGTGAAGAAAAAGAATCTGGAAATTCAGAACGCGGAGAAATTGGTAAAGCTTAACCAAAAAGGATAGCTTCCAAACTTCCTAGCCTCCTAACTCCACTACTTCCTTCCCTCAATAATCTTCTCCACCACATCAGGATCCAACAAGGTGCTGGTGTCGCCCATAGAATCCAAACTTCCCTCAGCTACTTTCCTCAAAATCCTTCTCATGATTTTTCCAGAGCGAGTTTTTGGTAGTCCAGGTACGATTTGAATCTTGTCAGGTTTGGCGATAGGCCCAATGATCTGGGAAACCATTTCTTTGATTTCGTTGATAAGATTATCCTCCGTCCTGTTGGACATATCACAAATCACAAAAGCATAGATTCCCTGTCCCTTGATCTCATGTGGATAAGCAACCACAGCAGATTCGATAACCTTTGGATGTTCGTTGATCGCGTTTTCTACCTCCGCAGTTCCCATTCTATGACCGGAAACGTTGATTACATCGTCAACTCGACCTAGGATTCGGTAATAGCCGTCATGATCCCGCTTCACCCCATCTCCCGTGAAGTACATTCCTTTATAGGTGGAAAAGTACGTTTGCTTGCAGCGCTCATGATCGCCATAAGTCGTGCGGATCATGGATGGCCAAGGGAATTTGATGCAAAGATTTCCTTCCACTGAATTTCCTTTCAGTTCTTTCCCTTCCGGATCTACAATGCAAAGCTGAATTCCTGGCAATGGCAAAGTAGCGTAAGCAGGCTTAGTCGGTGTGATTCCAGCCAAGGGAGAAATCAAAATCCCACCAGTTTCAGTTTGCCACCAGGTATCGACGATAGGACATTTTCCTTTTCCAATATGGGTATGATACCAATGCCATGCTTCCTCATTGATTGGTTCGCCGACTGATCCTAGCACTTTAAGAGAACTCAAATCATGCCCTTGAATCGGATCTGTTCCGTAGGCTTGAAGCGCTCGAATAGCAGTTGGGGCAGTATAAAAGACATTCACTTTGTGCTTCTCAACAACTTCCCAAAATCGACTTGGATTGGGGTAAGTTGGAACTCCCTCAAACATCAATGTAGTGGCTCCAGCTAGCAGCGGACCATAAACGATGTAGGAATGTCCTGTGACCCAACCGATATCTGCCGTACACCAGTACACATCGCCGGCTGAATATTGAAATACATTGTCAAAGGAATATTGGGTGTAGACCATGTAGCCACCAATAGTATGCACCACCCCTTTGGGCTTTCCGGTAGAACCAGATGTGTAGAGAATGAAAAGCATATCTTCGCTGTCCATTTCTTCCGCGACATTGTTTTCTGACTGACCTTCCATGATCTCGTGCCACCAGAAATCCCGTCCTTCCTTCATCTTGACTTCCTGACCCGTTCTTTGGTAGACAATCACAGTTTCCACAGAGGATTTCTCCAAGGCCTCATCAACTACAGATTTCACTCCGATTTTCTTGTTGCCTCGGTAATTCCCGTCGGAGGTCAATATGGCTTTTGCCTCGCAATCAATCACTCGATCCGCCAATGCCGAACTTGAAAATCCTGCAAAAACCACAGAGTGAATCGCTCCGATTCTGGCACAAGCAAGCATTGCAATTGCAGCCTCCGGTACCATTGGCATATAAATGATCACTCGATCACCTTTTTGTATCCCTTTGCTTTTCAAAACATTCGCAAATTTGCAGACCTCCACAAAAAGCTCGCGATAAGTTATTGTCCGGGTTGGTTCAGTAGGTTCGCTAGGTTCCCAAATAATTGCCGGCCGATCTCCAATGGTATAAAGATGACGCTCAAAAATATTCTCAGTGATATTCAGCTTCCCATTCACAAACCACTTCACATCCGGTCCTTCAAAATTCCACTCAAGAACACTGTCCCAGCGCTTTCGCCAATGAAACGAATCGGCAATTCTTGCCCAAAATTCTTCAGGCTGAGCTACACTTTTTTGGTATTCATATAGGTATCCACTTAGGGTATGCAATCGGTCACTCATGATATTTTTAGGTTTATTGTTTCAGGTTAATTCAAAATACTTTTTACTTGTGCTATAATTTCTTTGGTCGAAAATGGCTTGGTAAGGTATAGGTCTGCCCCTAAATCCAGCCCTTTTTGCATGTCTTTCATTTTACTTTTTGCTGTAAGGAAAATCACTCTCGTGTCAGGATGGTGACTTTTCACATGACTGCATACTTGATACCCGTCCACTTTAGGCATCATGATATCCAGGATTATCAATTCGGGGATTTGATCCTCGATGATCTCAAGGGCTTCTTCCCCATCTCTTGCAATCAAGACCTGGAAGCCCTCTTTTTTAAACAAGAACTCGAGTGAGAGCAGAATATTGGGCTCATCGTCTACTATTAGAATTTTATTCATCGGTAGTTTGAGTGTTTAAGTTCAGGTTGACCATTATTTGTTTAGGTAGAATCACCTTAAATATGGTCATCCCACTTTCTCTGGCTAGCAGGATAGTCCCTCCATGGTAATCTACAATCTTCTTGGAAATTGCAAGTCCAAGTCCACTACCAATTGGCTTTTTACTGGTTTGATTTTTTGCCTGATAGAACTTATCAAAAATATAGGGGATTTCCTCATCAGGAATCCCATTTCCGTCGTCTTTCACTTCCAGAATCAGATCATCATCATTTTCAAATGCCGAAAGAATAACTTTGGAGGACGCAAATTTGGACGCGTTGGAAAGCAAATTAAGAATCACCTGCCGAAGCCTGTCGATATCCACCAGCATTTCTAACTGCTCAAAATTGAGATCCACAGAGAACTGAAGCCCTTTCTCGCTAAATACCTGCATCATGCTTTCTCCTGTTTCTTTGACGAGTGAAGCTAGATCCGACTTCAACATATTCAACTTTTGTTTTCCCGAATCAAAACGCTCCAGATCCAGCACTTGATCAATCAGGCGGGTCATCCTTCCCGTCTCATCAATGATAATTTGAAGAAACCGTCGCTTATCTGCTTCATCCAGATTTTCATCGAGCAATATTTCAGAAAACGCCCGAATAGAAGTAATAGGCGTTTTCATCTCATGAGTCACTGTCGAGATAAATTCATCTTTCAACATATCATTTAATTTAAGTGCCTCGTTGGCCAAGCTAAGCCTTTCGGATGCCTTTTTCAGGGCTCTGGATTTTGATTTGAGCTCTAGATTAAGAGATTTGATTTCTTGGGTTTCTTTAAGAATGTCGAGTAATTCATCCAAGCTTATCTCTTCTGCCTTGACCACCGACTCCACCAAAATCCTCGCGGAAGCAGCACCAATGACTCCAGCTAGCAAGCGTTGAGAATAATTGACAAGTTCGGGGTCAGCAAAACCTTCAGTTTCTGTGTTCCTACCAGTGGAATCTGAAAATTCTTGAAGGGCTTTTTTGGTTTTCTTTTCTCCAAGAAAATTCTCAATCAGGGCTTTCAAATCAGGCAAACTCGCTTGCCCTTTCCAGACGATGGAGCTGTCTGGATTTTTTCCATGATTGAAAATGTCCACAAAAAGAATAGCCTGATTGTGTTCTCTAGAACTTTGATTGCTAAGGAAAGAAATCAGGATGTACAGAAAAACATTGGCGAATAAGCTGAAAATGAGCGCGTGGCTCACCTCACTGAGTCCCGTCATACCAAGAAGGGATTGAGGTCTCAGCCATGAAAGTCCAAACAATCCATCTGACAAAATCGACCGCTCCAGATATCCAGCTTCAACCAAAGTTGGTACAATCAGGGTAAACCCCCACAATAACATCCCTACGAGTAGGCCCCAAATAGCTCCGGATTTTGAACCCTGTTTCCAGAAAATACCTCCCACTATCGAAGGAGTGAGCTGCGCAATCGCAACAAACGAAATCAACCCTGTGGATACCAAAG
>CAYTXN010000015.1:4298-8139 GCA_964441195.1 uncultured Limnohabitans sp. | reverse complement strand
GAAGGAGTGAGCTGCGCAATCGCAACAAACGAAATCAACCCTGTGGATACCAAAGAATAGAAATTTCCCAAAGCCCGAAAATAGAAGTAAGCCAAAAGAATGATTCCCAGGATGGTCAGTCGCCTTCCCCAAATCAAAATTTTGGGCAGCTGAGCTTGAATCCGCTGCTGAAACCTTGTGTTTGCCACCAGAATCGGCATCAACAAATTCGTGCTGACCATGGTACTTAGGGAAATCGCCGAAACAATAATCATACTTGTAGCAGCTGCAAAACCTCCAAGATAGCCCAATAATGCCAACCAGCTTTTGCCAAATTCAGATGGAATAGCCAGGACAAATGTGTCAGCGTTTACAGACTGATTTTCAAAAATCATCAAACCCGCCAATGCGATGGGCAGCACAAAAACATTGATCAGTAAGAGATACAAAGGGAAAAGCCACATGGCCGTGTCCAGATGTTTTTCGGAAGTGTTTTCGATAACGCCCATTTGAAATTGCCTGGGCAAAAAAAGCACTGCCGTCATCGACAAAATCCCCATCCAAAACCAGTCAGAAGCGCCATTTTCCCCAGAAACTACAAAAAGGTGGGACAGGCCGGAATTGGAAGCTTTGGTGAAAATATCCGGAAGTCCGTCGAACAGGAAGAAACTCACAAAAATACCAATGGCCAGAAAGGCGACTAACTTAAACACAGACTCAAAAGCAACTGCCAATACAAGACCTTCATGCCTCGAAGTGGCGTCAATATCCCGAGTGCCGAAAAGAATGGTAAAAGCTGCCAATCCCAAAGCTAGGTAGAATCCGGGATCACTGAAGATGCTGAAATTTTGGGTTAATGTCTCACCAGTCGAGAACTGAAGCACTTCGAGAGAATTAGTAATCCCCTGAAGCTGAAGGGAAATATATGGCAAAATACCAAGGAGGCAGAAAATCGTCACCATAGCTCCAAGATTGGCTGATTTACCATACCTACTACTGATGAAATCAGCGATGGAGGAGATATTCATCACTTTACTAATGCGGATTATTTTGCGCATCACTACCCACCATAGTGGAGCTATCAGGCATGGACCGACATAAATGGCCATGAATTCCATCCCATTGCTGGCAGCTCTTCCCACCGATCCATAGAATGTCCAAGCCGTACAATAAACAGCAAGCGAAAGCGCATAAACCCAAGGGTGAGAGGCAAGTTTTTGCCCTTTCGAGCCAGTGCGCTCGGCATACCAAGCCAGCGCAAAAAGCACTGCCAGATATGCAAAAGTCACCCCTATGATTAGCTCCCTACTTAGCATCATCCTCCTTTTTTGTCTTTCTAAGCACCCAAAATGTCAAACCTGAAGAAAACGCCAGAAACAGAAACACAAATAAGTAAAGTGTCGGAATTCCAAGGATAGATGCAATTCTGTTATACAGCTGAAACAGCGGATAATTCAAAAGGAAAAACCCTAAAAGAAAAACTGCCCAGAGGTATTGGCTCTTCATTTTCTAATCAATTGAATAAGAGAAGAATTTAGCTTTTACTATTTACTCGAGAGAAAAGTAAAGGAACTCCGGGTTTTGGAAGCCGGAGTCCCCTGCTAGAATTAATGTTCTTGTGCCTTTCCAGCCCCTCGTGGAATTCTGATTTCCTGGATCAAATCCTGCACCGCTTGAGGAGGAGCCGGTGTAGCTTTCGATACCACAAAACAAACAATGAAATTAAGAAACATCCCTATCGAGCCTATTCCCTCTGGAGATATTCCAAACCACCAATTTTCTGCGGTATTCAGCTCAGGACTTATGAATTTGAAATAAATAATATAAGCTAAAGTGAAAACAAGGCCTGAAATCATCCCTGCTATTGCACCTTCTTTATTTATTCTGGTGGAAAAAATCCCCATAATGATCACAGGAAAAAAGGATGCTGCAGCCAATCCAAAGGCAAAAGCAACTACCTCAGCTACAAATCCCGGAGGGTTGATCCCAAAATAACCGGCGATAACCACCGCTCCTGCTGCCGCAATTCGTGCAATCCGAAGTTCCTTTTTTTCAGACATGTCAGGCTTAAATGTTCTAAATAGATCTCTGGAAACTGAAGTAGAAATTACCAAAAGCAGTCCAGCAGCAGTAGAAAGCGCTGCTGCCATCGCTCCTGCTGCAACCAATCCAACGACCCAGTTTGGTAGTTCTGCGACTTCAGGAGTAGCCAACACCATGATATCCTTATCAATCGTCAGCTCATTGGTTGCCGGATCTGCAACATATTGAACGATCCCGTCACCGTTCTTATCATCCACTTTGATTAAGTTGGTTTTTTGCCAGTTGGCAACCCATTCAGGAAGCTCAGCAATAGGCTTCTCGCTCACTGTTTCAATTGCGTTGTAAATACCAAAAGCTGCGACAGCGGGAGCAGTAGTATAGAGAATTGAAATAAAAACCAGCGCATAACCGGCAGAAAGTCTGGCATCTTTAACTCGAGGAACGGTGAAAAACCTTACAATCACGTGGGGAAGTCCAGCCGTACCAACCATCAAGGCCAGTGTTATCATAAAGATATCCGTAACACCCTTTCTCCCGCTGGTATATTCAGCAAAGCCCAATTCTGAGAGTACACCGTCCAATTTATCCAGCAAAAAGGTTCCATCTGCCACAGTACTTCCCAAACCCAATTGTGGAACTGGATTGCCTGTGAGCTGCATAGAAATAAAGATCGCAGGAACCATGTAGGCAAAAATCAGTACACAAAACTGAGCCACTTGTGTGTAAGTGATACCTTTCATTCCACCCAATACTGCATAAAAGAACACGATACACATTCCTATTACCACGCCCCATTCGATGGGGATTTCCAGATAGCGGGAAAAGACAATTCCAACCCCTCGCATCTGACCAGCTACGTAAGTAAATGAGATAAAGAGCGCACAAATCACGGCCACAACCCTTGCTTTGTTAGAATAATACCGATCTCCTACAAAGTCAGGCACGGTGAATTTTCCGAATTTTCGAAGATAAGGTGCCAATAAAAGAGCCAGCAAAACATAGCCCCCAGTCCATCCCATTAGATAAACCGATCCATCATATCCGGAGAAGGAGATGATTCCTGCCATGGATATAAAAGACGCAGCAGACATCCAATCAGCAGCTGTGGCCATTCCATTAGCGAGGGGAGAGACGCCTCCTCCAGCTGTATAAAATTCCTTAGTTGATCCGGCTCGCGTCCAGATCGCAATTCCAATATAGAGGGCAAAAGAAAGCCCTACAAGCAAATATGTCCAGGTTAGAATTTCCATCTTTTTGGTGATTTCAGGTCGTGATTAATCTTCGTTTACATCAAATTCTTTGTCCAGCTTATTCATCCGATAGACGTAGACAAAAATCAGGATCACAAATGAGTAAATTGACCCTTGTTGAGCAAACCAGAACCCGAGCTTATATCCACCGATTTTGATCGCATTAAGTGGCTCGGCTAGTAGTATCCCGAAGCCGAAAGAGACGAGAAACCAGACGAAAAGGAGGATAAATAGCGTCTGGAGATTTTTCTTCCAGTAGGCCTTCATTTTTGTTGATTGGTTGGACATGGTTTTTTGGGTTATAGAAAGATTTGTGTTTGCAAATAAAATTGGCCAGCAGACCCGGACCTACGAAAGTCTTGATAGACTGGCCTTTGACTGTATTGAAAGGTGATTTTGGCATGATGACCGTTGATGAAATAGTTCATTCCCATATCATATTGCCAGTTTCCTTCTTGAAAATATTCAAAGTTTTTATGAGTTGCGGCTACAAATGGTTGCAACATTCCTTTTTCCTTCAGGATGGATTCGGGAAGCAAAAACCCATGCAAGGTGTAAAAAATAGAACC
>CAYTXN010000015.1:0-4198 GCA_964441195.1 uncultured Limnohabitans sp. | reverse complement strand
GCATCAATCGCCATAAAATTGAGGGTAGAGTGGCTGCTGAATCTTGAAATCCCATTCCAATAATGCAGGCCCATCCCTGAATACAACCAGTCAGTTACTTTGAATTCACTGTAAATATCATGGAAAAAAATCTGGGGCTTTTTTGCTGACATAGCGCTGATTGTTCCTTTGCCCGTTTCTGGATCGACAGAAATAAGCAACTGACCTGGATTTCCTGTCATGCCACCTGCCGGCGCACCACCGTTGATAAAGGTTTGATTGTTGATACCGAAATGTGACACTATCAAAAATCTAGGAGACACCTGTGTTACTGCCAAAACTCGGGCTCTTCGAATTCCAATATCTGCAGTATGAGAACTTGGCTGACCGGTGACACTGAGCGTTCCGGGATTGTTTTGATTGTAAGACGCCCACATTTGAGCCCAGAAAATAAAGCGGATATACTTCGATCCGTCATCACTTAGCTTAAGTTTCAGGGGTTTGTAGGAATGATCCACCGGCGGTTTTTCTTCGATTCGCTGTGCTTGGACTGTTTGGCATAGCAAGGCCAAAAAGCTCCAAACAAGAAGCTGGTATATTTTGGGTTTCATTGAATCAGCTGTTTGTTTGTTGACTTTTGAAGTCGGGCCCGAACAACAACTAGCGTCAAGTTGTGAGCTTGCGGGGAAAAAGAAAAATACTAGCTATACTTCTGTAAAATAGAAATAGCTAAAAAATCTTATTTGGTATTCAATCCCTAAATCTTTCCCATTTGATCACCATGAATTTATCTCCAAGTTCAGTGATAATCATCCCCGTTCCAGCTATTTGGTCTCTTGAAGCCATAAATTTTACCAATTCTTCGTGACTAAGGACTTTATAAGTTGGATGGTACGAATTGTTATCAGGGGGTTTTATCCCGTATTGTTTCACCCAATTCATCACCGAAACATGGCTTACCCCTAAAATTCGTTCAATTTCTCTAAGTGAAATTCCTTCCAAATACAATTGCAAAGCCTTTATGACATAGTATTTATCAATAGACTTGCCCAGCTTATTAACAGAAAAATGGTAACTGCAATTTTTACACTTATAGCGCTGGCGACCCCCAATTATGCCGCTTTTTGAAACTTCTTCACCTCCACATTTGGGGCATTTGATCTCTCTCATCTCTGAATCGATTTAATAACTATAGCATTTTAGCTTAAATATATCTATTTAGCAAAATTATATTTATCAAAAATTAATGAAAGAAAAACGCAATATTATTCTGCTTTTTTCGAAGAGAAAATATGATTTACATCATAAAATTAGAAATCACGAAAGGAGTAAAAAATGCTCAAATCAAATATTCCGAAGCTATCGCCAATCCAGCTGCCAAGAAAGTGACCAATAATTTGTTCATCTGAAATTTATGGTGCGGGCTGCTTTCGAAGAATATCGTGGTGGAAATATGCAAGAATCCCCCAGTCACCAAACCGTAAAGTAAGCCGATTCCCTCTTTGGAAAGCAGGCCATTATTAATAAAAAAAGCACTTGAAAACATCCCCATTGGTGACGCCAAGGCAAAAAGTGTCAACAAAAGGATTGTCCATTTTTTACTCAATGAAGAAGACAATACCGCCGCCAAAGCAAATGCTGCTGGGCCTTTGTGCATTATAATTCCTAAGAGTACAGTCTTATCGCTATGAGAATGTCCCGAAACCAAAGAATCCTCTGCCATGGCAGATCCATGAGAAAGAAGCGTTCCTTCCAGAAACGCATGAATAAACAAGCCTAGCATCAGTGTCCAGACGCCCTTGGAAGTCTCGCTGTGATGCTTATGAATATGTCCATGCTCAATACCACTGGACCAAAATTCCAAAATCTGTTGAAAAAGGAATCCGATCAAGATGTATAGTCCCATTCGAGTACTGCTGTAGCCGCTGTCGAATAACTCAGGGATGATGTGAAGAATGGTGATAGAAAAAAGGTAGGAACCTGCAAAAACCAGCAACAGCTTAAAATATTTCTCCCGAAATGAAGGAAAAATGAACACCAGCAATCCGGCAATCATTGCAGTGGAAAAAAGAAGCAGAAAATTTATTCCCATGTTTACGATTCAGCTTTCCTTACTTTGGAAAAATGCTTTGCAGGTGATAACCGCAACAAAGATAAGAAAATTCAATAGTGTTGCATTTAGGATTATTTATTTACCGGAAAGGATAAAAATTGAGTAAGGTCTGGACTAACATATTGCCGCATGTTACCTCCTATCTCATTGTAAATCAAAATCATTTGCAAATCGGACCGGGTTGAATCCATCTGGATCGCTTGTCTCCAACCCATCACCAATAGTGCATCGGCCAAAGCATCGGCCGTTTTTGCATCAGAACTGATTACAGTTGCGCTCAAAAGACCATTTGTAACTGGGTACCCTGTTCGTGAATCAAGTTGAAAAGCAAGTTTGAGAGAGTCACGAATATAGAATTGCTCAAGATTTCCTGCTGTTGATATTGCCTGATCTTTAAGTGCTATTACCCCTTCGGCTTTGGAACCAAGACTATCAGCCAAATAAAACAACCCAATTTTCCAAAGTTCCCCTTTTTCATTCACTCCTCTGCTGAGGTTTTCTCCACCAATTTTGACAAGGAAGTTCTTAATTCCCTTTCCCCCCAAAAATGCTCCAATCCTATCCAATGCAAATCCTTTTGCAGTCTTTGACAAATCAAGGGAAATTCCTGGTGTTGTTTTTCGGATCAAGGTATCAGAAATGATGATTTTTTTAAGACCAACCAAAGACTGGAAAATCCGGACATCGGTACTATCCTTAAGTCTAGCACCAGAAGGAGAAAAGGTCCAGATTTTATCGATCGAACCTTGGGTAGGGTCAAGTGCCCCAGCTGTCAAGTCATACAGACGATTGGCCTCGTGAAGCATTTCCACCAAGGTTTTGGATGGTTTCATCAAGGTGTCAACCACATTGAGCCGATTGATCTCTGAAGTGGGCTCATACACTGAAACACTCAAATTGAATTCATTCAACATGGAGTCTATTGAGCTTTGTAAATTTCGGTTTTTCTCGTCCAGGTAAATCACCTGATAATCTGTCCCCATTGTTTTTCCCGAAAAAGCCATTCTTCCTGCCTCGGAATTAGAGACTACTTTGGTCTCAGTCTTTGCCTCGCGCGATCTCCAAGCATAGACCAACAATAGCATGGCAAAAAGGACAAGCGAGTAAATGATGTTTTTCCGGGCGTTGGGATTCATTTAGGATATTTTTGCTGCGAATTTAGGTCAATTTTATTTGTGAGTCCTTAATTGAAAAGTTCTCTGCATAGGGTTTTGTTTATATTTGTCTGGATCCCAAGAAACATGAGAGAAGATTACCTGAAAGGAGACGAAGAGCAGCTAAGCCCAAAAGACCGGGAATTTGAGCGGGCATTACGACCGCTGAGTTTTGATGATTTTACCGGTCAGGCTAAAATTATTGAAAACCTCAAGGTTTTCGTCCACGCTGCAAAAATGCGGAATGAGCCACTTGATCATGTACTTCTTCATGGCCCTCCAGGTTTAGGCAAAACAACCCTCAGCAATATTATCGCAAACGAGCTCCGGGCAGGGATCAAAATCACTTCCGGCCCGGTGTTGGATAAGCCCTCCGATCTGGCTGGATTGCTAACAAATCTGGAAGAAGGTGACGTACTTTTTATTGATGAAATCCACAGACTCAATCCAATCGTCGAAGAATATCTCTACTCGGCGATGGAAGATTTCCGGATTGACATCATGCTGGATTCCGGTCCGAATGCAAGATCGGTTCAAATTTCCTTGAGCCCTTTTACCTTGATCGGAGCCACAACCAGATCAGGTTTATTGACTTCTCCACTTCGTGCCAGATTTGGGATCAATTCAAGGCTGGAATACTATGATGCCAAACTGCTCACCGATATCGTTATCCGATCTGCTGGTATTTTACAAACCCCGATCGATGAAGTTGCTGCTTTTGAACTAGCACGAAGAAGCCGAGGAACACCGCGTATTTCCAACATGCTCCTTCGCCGAACCAGGGATTTTGCAGAGGTAAAAGGAAATGGAACCATCACGCTGGAAATCGCCAAAATTGCACTTAATGCGTTGGATGTCGATGAAAACGGTTTGGATGAAATGGATAATAGAATCCTATTGACCATTATCGAAAAGTTCAAAGGTGGTCCTGTCGGGCTGAGCACCATTGCTA
>CAYTXN010000014.1:6100-24245 GCA_964441195.1 uncultured Limnohabitans sp. | reverse complement strand
GGAGCTTTGGCAAATCTTGACCTTTTGGTTCTTTTGGGTTAAGCCAAAAGAACGAAGAAAAAGAATGGCTTAACCTAAATTCAGAACCATAATTAAATGATCAATGCCTTTAGTGTTAAAGATTTGAAATCAGAATAAAATTCTATATTATTTATATTTACAAAATAAAACACAAGCTGTCATTGGTAGCGAAGTCGAAATGCGGTTGTATTCGCTGCAAATGGACTTCGTACTGACTAACTCTCGATAGTCAGGTGCTCAGGCTGACACCATCGGTCCTTTTGAGACAGCCTCTTTGAATTAAGGAAAAATAAATTTTTTAGAAGTTAAATCCCACCGTTAAGACGCCTGAGGTAATGCTATTCTCCACTTGGGTGACAGGACCAAAATTGTTTCCATTTCCATCTAGAACTTGATAGCTTCGGTAAAGTCCGCTGTATTGTTGGTTAATTAAGGCAAGGTCAATAGAAAGTGAGTTGAATTTCACTCCAATACCTCCACTAAGTTGCTGAGTGCTTTGGTCTATTTGGCGAGAATTGGCATAAGGATCACCATAATAGGCATACCCAGCCCTGATTCTGAATCGATCAATTCGAGCCTCTCCTCCAAGCCTCAAGTTGATCGTACTGCCATAAATATCACGAATTGCTAGATTATCCGGTCCCTCATCAAAATCATTAGAACTGAGCCTTCCAGCACTGTAATCGACCCAATCCACATCAGCAGAGATGAAACCATTCTTTCCAATGAAAAATGAAGCTCCGCCTCCGATTTTAAGGGGAGTTCTAAGTCCATAATTACTAATTACAAAATCAGATACTGCACTTTGGTTTCCCAATGTGACATCTTCTTGTTCAAAGTAGTAATTATTGTAGTTTGCAGTCATTCCCGCCTCATATTCCTCATTCAAAGAATACCAGGTTGGTGATTGAAACACAAACCCAAGATTAACATAATCGATTGGCTTGTAAATCAGTCCCAAATTAAGATTTATCCCCGCTCCGGTAATAAATAGGTTTTCATTTAAACTCGAATTAGCTAAAGGCTGATCGATAAATTCTTCGTTGTATGTTTTGAATGACGAAAAGGAAACAGTTCGGATGCCAAGCCCTCCACCAACAAAAAGCTTGTGATTGAAATTGGCTCCATAGGATAAAGAGATTTGATTTGAGCTGCCTTCCTGAATGATTTTTTCATCTTGAAAAGGGAGACCTAATACGAAGGAATCATAGGTATCGGGGTTTTGGATTGGATTTCCTTGCTCATCAAAAACCAATGGATTAATCTGATATGTTTGGTACGCAAGTCCGGTTAGACCAAAATTCTCAATTTGATTTTCGGGTATACCAAAAGCATCTTGGAGGTAAAAGTCTATAATTGAGCTCTGTCCCAGCTCATCAGAAAAGTATCCAAACTCAGTATTGAAATTAGCGATACGCTGATAGCTAAATCCAAATGCGCCTCCCTTAAATGCTCCAGATTCAAGGTTTCCTTTCGGATTTGCCATTACATAACTCATGTTTGGCACGCTGAAGTTGGATGTGTTGTAGGTCTTACTTTGACCAAGATATCGAGTGTCGACTTTCCAGTCGGAATACCCGATACTCAGACTTGCTTCAGATGACCTGAAAAATCCAAGTCCAGCAGGATTTCCTGCTATATTGGATACATCTCCTCCGAGTGACCATTGAGTGCCACCTATTCCAATTATTCTGGCCGACCCTGAAGGGTTTGACTGGCTGAAGCGATAAGCATCTTCAAAATATCCACTTTGAGCAAAAGCGCCTGCAATGGTAAATGAACTGAGGGTAAGGAAAATTGTCAAAAACCTCATTAAATAATCGTTTGGTTGTAGAGAGATAAACGGTTGGAATCTGCTTTTGTGCTGAATTTCCGCAAAAAAAAAGGGGAAATTAATTCCCCCTTCCTCCTCTGGATCCTCCGGTGCTTCCACCTGAAGATCCGCCAGAGCTCCTGCTTGGAGTACTCATCGATCCTCCCCCTGAGCGACTAGGTGCACTATAAGTTGGCGAACTAGTTCGGCTAGGTGTGGTTACTCTATTGTTTGATGGACTTACTCCTCTGTTGTAAGACGGTGAAGTAGATCTCATGTTTGGTGTTCTGTTGTAAGAAGGATTAGTACCTCTGTTATTATAAGAAGGATTGGCTGTTCTTCCGTTGTATGCTGGTGAAGTACCTCTATTAGCAGGTGAAATATTTCTTATAGTGTTATTTGGGCTATAAGCATTATTTGTTCTTGCAGATGGGATCGTACTTCTAGACCTGGTTGTTTCTGAACCACGATCACTCACCGGAGAGCTAATGTTTCGGGTAGTAGCAGTTCTTGTTCTGGAAGAATTATAGTAATCATTCTGAGAATTGCTAAAATCCCTTGTCGCTACTCTGGAGTTTTCAGATGAAACCAATCTTCTAGCTGAAGTATTATTAACCGTAGCTGCATTTCCTCTGGCTTGTGCTCTAGCTGTGCTAGGCATTACACCTGCTTGGTTTCCAGCTAATCCTGAATTAGTGAAAGAAGATCCTCTGGTTGGACGTGCGCCGTATACAGTTCTTCGATCCCCATATTCACCACCTGGTAGAATAAAGATTGGATTACCGGCATAAATAGGTCGACCGTATCCAAATCCAGATCCAAAGAAAGGATTACCCCATCCCATTCCCATCATATATGGATTGCCCCAACCGAAACCTCCCATGCCCATCATGTAAGGGTTGCCCCAACCGAAGCCTCCCATTCCCATCATGTAGGGATTGCCAAATCCGAAGCCCATTCCAAATCCGAGAGAAAGTCTTGGTCTAAAGCCAAATGATGGACCCCAGAAAGGATCATAAAAGCCCCATGGACTCATCATCATGCCGCCAAAGCCATAGCCTAAGCCGAAATTGAAATTAATATTTGGGGAGTTGAATCCGTTTCTATTGCCATTTCCAGCAGTGGAATAATTATCGTAGGCATTGATGTTGCCTGTAGAAGCTTGTTGAGTTGATCCTTCTTCAAAATACACAACCCCATCATCAGATGCTGTTGCATTTTCAGTGGTTTGATACCTTGATATGTACTCAGGATTCACATTTCTTGAGCTAAAATTCTGCTCAACCAATGCGGGTTCCTGGGAGATATTTTCAAAGGATTTAGGATTATTATTGTCCACAGCGTACTTGGTGGCCAATTCTACATCCGAAGCCATGAAATAAAGGTTATCATCAGTCGAACTTGCGGCCATTTTATTGGTACTGCAAGAAGATATAATGAGTGACCCAATAAGAAATGAAACGGGAATAAGTGGTAATTTCTTCATAGTTGAAGTTGATTGTTGCTTTAGTATACGAACCGACAATCCTGAGGTTATACTTTTTGGATTATATTTGCCAGCCCTAATTAAGCGAAAAATAAAGACATTTTAACATTCTATCCAACTAATGAGCAAAGGACTACCTAAACGCAGTGAAGATTATTCCCTGTGGTACAATGAATTGGTGAAAAGAGCTGACTTAGCTGAAAATTCAGCCGTGCGTGGCTGCATGGTGATCAAACCGTATGGTTATTCAATTTGGGAAAAGATGCAGGCACAGCTGGACAAAATGTTCAAGGAAACAGGCCATTTAAATGCATATTTTCCTCTTTTTATACCAAAATCTTTCCTCAGCAAAGAAGCAAGTCATGTAGAAGGTTTTGCAAAAGAATGTGCTGTTGTGACGCATTACCGCTTGAAAAATGCTGAAGATGGATCAGGTGTGATTGTGGATCCGGATGCGAAGCTCGAAGAGGAACTTATAGTTCGGCCGACTTCAGAAACATTAATTTGGAGTACTTACAAAAACTGGATTCAATCCTATCGAGATCTCCCCCTATTGGTAAATCAGTGGGCAAATGTGGTGAGATGGGAAATGAGAACCCGACTATTCCTTAGAACTTCTGAGTTCCTTTGGCAGGAAGGTCATACAGCACATGCAACAGCTAAGGAGGCAATGGATGAGACGATTCAGATGATGAATATCTATGCACAGTTTTCCGAGGAGTATATGGCTGTCCCTGTGGTAAAAGGCAAAAAAACCGAAAACGAGCGATTTGCCGGTGCAGATGAGACATTCTGTATTGAAGCGATGATGCAGGATGGCAAAGCGCTTCAGGCAGGCACCTCACATTTCTTGGGTCAGAATTTCGCCAAAGCTTTTGATGTAAAATTTGCCACGAAAGAAGGTGGCCTGGAATACGTTTGGGGTACATCTTGGGGTGTCAGCACGCGATTGATGGGCGCGCTCATCATGGCCCACTCCGATGACAATGGATTGGTATTACCCCCAAAATTGGCTCCAATTCAGGTAGTGATCGTTCCTATTTATAGAGGAGAGGCGGAACTTGAAGCTATTTCTTTGAAAGTCAACGAAATTGTGGCAGAGCTAAGGAAAGCAGGGATTTCTGTCAAATATGACAATCGTGATACCCATAAGCCAGGTTGGAAATTTGCAGAATATGAGCTCAAAGGTGTACCACTGAGAATTGGTATCGGACCTAGAGATCTGGAAAATGGAACAATTGAACTCGCGCGTAGAGATAATTTGACCAAAGAGACTTTTGTGCTGGATTCTCAACCTATCGCTGAAAAAATAACACAGTTGTTGGACGAAATTCAAAATGGGATTTTCAAAAAAGCATTGGATTTCAGAGCGTCTGTCACTACAGAGGTCAATTCTTGGGAAGAGTTTAAGCAAGTGTTAGATGACAAAGGAGGATTTGTATCGGCGCATTGGGATGGAACATCTGAAACTGAAGAAAAAATAAAGGAATTAACCAAGGCAACAATCCGCTGTATTCCTTTAAATAGAATAGAAGAACCTGGAAGTTGCGTCCTTACAGGAAACCCTTCTTCAGGAAGAGTTTATTTTGCAAAAGCGTATTAAAATCAAAGCCCGGAAATAATCCTTCCGGGTTTTTTCTTTTTTGTGTATAGGTTTACCCTTCGAATCTCGTATTTTAGGCGTAATTCTATTTCTAACTAGGGCCATGACACTTTTGATTTTATCCAGCCTCCTCATTATTGGGTTAATCTTGCTTTTAATAGAAGTTCTGTTTGTTCCAGGAACCACTGTAATTGGAATATTTGGATTGGTCGTAAGTTTGGCTGGAGTAGTCTACGCTTTCAGCTCATTTGATTCAGAGACAGCCTTTTGGATCGTTGGAATCGCTGCTATTCTGAATCTGGTTGCCGTTTGGTATGGATTCAGCTCTGGTGTTTGGAACCGATTTTCTCTCAAATCATCCATGAAAGGTGGTGCTTTTGACGGAAGGACCCTCGGACTCACGATTGGGATGATCGGTAAAGCGACTTCAGATATCAAGCCTATCGGCAAAGCTGAGTTTGGCGACATGACCTATGAGGTCAAATCTGAAGACGGTTTTATCGAAGTAGGCAAAACCGTGAGCATTGTAAAAATTGAAAACAATAAAATTCTAGTTAAATAATTCTTTATGGATCCATCAAGTTCGTTGTTCGTATTAGTCGCTGCATTTGCAGGGATAGTACTTTTATTCATCTTTCTATATTTTGTCCCGGTCAATCTTTGGATTACCGCACAGTTTTCCAATGTGAAAGTTGGAATCGGAGAGCTAATCGGAATGAGAATCCGAAAAGTGCCACCAAGTATCATTGTCAATTCCTTGATTACAGCAACTAAGGCTGGTTTGCATTTGACTACCAATGATCTGGAGACACACTTCCTTGCAGGAGGAAATGTTCCTACTGTGATTCGAGCGTTGATCTCTGCTGACAAGGCAAACATTAGTTTGACTTTCAAGCAAGCTACAGCAATTGATCTCGCAGGTCGTGATGTGTTTGAAGCAGTTCAGATATCTGTAAATCCAAAAGTGATCAATACACCAAATGTAGCTGCGGTAGCTGCAGACGGGATTCAGTTGATTGCTAAGGCCAGAGTGACTGTTCGTGCAAACATTGCGCAACTCGTCGGTGGTGCCGGTGAGGAGACCATTTTGGCTCGAGTAGGTGAGGGGATTGTTACCTCAATTGGTTCCTCTGCCAATCACAAAACAGTGTTGGAAAATCCTGATCGGATCTCAAAATTGGTATTACAGCGGGGATTGGATGCGGGAACTGCCTTTGAAATTCTTTCCATTGATATCGCTGACATTGACGTAGGAACCAACATCGGCGCGAAACTTCAGATTGATCAAGCATCTGCAGATCTAAAAGTCGCTGAGGCAAAAGCTGAGGAACGGCGTGCAATGGCTGTTGCCCTAGAGCAGGAAATGAAAGCCAGAAACGTAGAAATGCGTGCGAAAGTAATTGAAGCCGAAGCAGAGGTTCCAAAAGCTCTTGCAGAAGCATTCAGATCAGGCAAGCTAGGCGTCATGGATTATTACAGAATGGAAAATATCCAGTCCGATACTTCTATGCGAGAATCAATCGCCAATTCGGATAAGGATTCGAAAGATTCAGGAAAATCCGAAAAGAAATAATTATCTGACATAAAAAAAGGGAGCGATCAAGCTCCCTTTTTTCGTTTTCCGGTGTTTGGTTCCTCAACCTGAATCACCACAGGTTTGTAGAGTTCCTTTGCCAAGATTTGATTTCCAGTCCAATCCGCTACAATCTCCTGGTAATTGATGGGGAAGATCACATCTCCTTTTTCATTTAGGACACCCGTCAATTCATTTTTGGTAACAATGAAAAAATCCGGTTTTTCCACTTGGATATTTTCAAATTCTACAGGTAAAATCTCTTTTCCAGACTTATCCAATAGCCCTCTATTGCCACCTTTTTCAACCAAAAAATAGCCGTCTTTCAAGCGACAAACTTGGTCGAACCCTTCTTGATTTAAAGTTTTTCCACTTTTATCCAGAAGAAAAAACTTGTCACTTGCCTTCGCCACGGCAATACCAGCTGAGAAATTTTTGATTTCATCCCATTGGGCATCGCTGATCATTTTTCCATCCATTCCTATCAAACCCCATTTAGAAGAGTTTCTGAAAAAGGCTATTGATTCATAGAAGTTGCCTGTTTCTGCAAACTGGGGCTGAATGATCCATTCTCCTGATGAATTGACAAAACCTGATTTCCCTCCTTTTCCTGCAGGATATAAACCTTCTGTTCCGGTCTTTATCCATTCTACATCTACCGTAGGTCGAACTTGCCAGCCTTTTTTGCCTAAGAGCCCAAGCGTGTTATCCCGAAAAATCACATTGTACATATCATCTCCGACTACACTAACTTTCTCCATTCCAACTGCATCCAATAAAATCCCATCCTCTTCCATCACTCGGCGAAGTTTTCCATGGATATACTCCAGCATTAGATCTCCTTCTTTGGTGATTTTATGGTAAGAGTTATAAGAAACGTCAGACCTGATGTGATCCCCTTTGATTAATAGGTATTGATTCTCATCAAAGCCATAAAAATAATCGCCTTTGGTGTGTTCGAGCTGCGATAAAATGGGTTGCATGACATAATCACCTTCGAAATTCAAAATACCAAAGCCCGTGGTTTCTTTTGCCAAAAGGTAACTTCCTTCATTCTCTTCGATGAGTTGGTATTTCCTTTCGGGGTCTTTCGATTTTGGCAGAAAATAGTCTCCTTCTTTCTGCGCGATTATAATTCCATTTTTTGTGAATTTACATACATCCCAAGTCCCCAAAGCGCTGGTTTTCCCATTTCCTTTTTCATATAGCCAAAAATTCTTCCCCTTTCGACCAAGTAAAAAATTATAATAGGTTTCAATTTCATCATATTCTAATGGGAAAGCCTGAAGCCCATATTCATGAAAGGCACCCAATCCGTTTGGCCCTTTCACCAAAATCCAAGGAGAAAGATATTGGTAGACTTCTTCGCCTTTGAGATCTACCAGTGGCTTCAAATCTCGAGAAAGCATGACGAGTCCATTTTCGTCTTTCCCAGTGATCACCGTTTCGCTCAGGACTTCTATTCGGTCATAAATTGCTAAGGATTTGAGATTCCCCTGTAGATCATATACCTCCCAAGTCTGGGCCACGAGTATATTGGTACTTGAGAAAACTAAGAGAAGGACGGCGATGGAACGGAACTGGGTGAGGAGCATTTTCAGGAATTTGATTCTAATTTGCCTAAATATAAAATGACCAAAGGATACTAGTTGATCCTTTGGTCATTTCAATTTGTGAAAACTTGTATTATTTATTGATTTTAACTTTTTCCAGATCGAAAATATCTGAAATTATTTCAATCATTTCCTCAGCTTCATCACGTTTGCATGCAGCTCTAAGCTGTACCACCGGTACTTTTAGAATTTTCTGCATCATGCTTTTGGTGATTTTGTCGATCAGGTCAAACTCTTTTTGATCAGCCTTTTTGAGGAATCTCGCCAATTCTTCCTGTCGAATTTGCTCTAAGGATTGCTTCAGTTTATTGATGGTAGGTGAAACCATCATTTCTTTTTTCCAGCTGTAAAATTCTTCAATACTTTCATCGATGATTTGTTCCACAGTTGGGATTGCATCCAGGCGCTTCTCCAGAACTTCGGAGGCTTTGCTTCTGATATTGTCGACATTATACAATACGACACCCGGCACATCCTCGACAGAAGTTTCAATACTTCTCGGAACGGAAAGATCCACGAAGAGCTTATAACTTTGGATGTCGAATTGCTTGACGAGCTCTTTCGTAATGAAAGGCTCATTTTTCATGATGGAGCAAATGATCACGTCTGCCTCATTCATAGCCTCAAAACAATTCTCAAAAGGAATGACCTCAAACCCAAGCGGGCAAGCTATTTCTTCAGCTTTTGATAGCGTTCTATTGGTGATTTTGACTTTTGCTTCAGGTAAATGAACCATGTTTTTGGCCACATCTTCCCCGATCTCTCCTACTCCGATGAGGAGTATTCTCGGCTGATAAATATTCGAGGTCAGGCTGTCAATAAGCTCAATTGTAGCGTACGATAGTGAAGCTGCCCCATCTCTGAATGCAGTTTCTTGTACAATTCTTTTGTTGGTAAAAAAAATAGTATGCATCAAGCGATGCAAAAACGGCCCCGCCATATTCAAGTCTGCAGCGGTTTGATAGGCTCTTTTGACTTGACTCGAGATCTGAATATCTCCTACTACCTGTGCTTCCAATCCTATCGAAACACGGAATAAATGTGAAATAGCTTGACGATCCTTATTGAATACTTCGAAATAATCCAAGTAATTAATGACCTCAGCTAAGCCTTTTTCTAACCCAACCAGTTTGATAATTTCAGTACTTAGGTCAAGTTCATGACTGTAATAAACTTCAGTCCTGTTACAAGTAGAGAGAATCAACGCATCATCCAAACTGAAAAACTCTTTGAGCTTCAGAAGGATGCGTTGGATTGAAGCCTCGTCCAAAGAAATCAATTCTCTGATCTGGACAGGGGCTGTTTTATGCGATAAACTAAGGGCTCTAAACTTGGTGTGCATTTTTGCAAACTTTGCGATACAAATTTAACAGTCTTACACCCCTCAAAAGTTTATTTCATGTAATAGCCGCTTAATTTAGAATCTATCTAAATAAAACATGGTTTTCAAAAATCAAACTTGTTCCCAATTGGAAATTAAAATCATTGCTACTAACTTCTAATTCAAATGTTCTGTCATTAACTTTTTATACCATGAGGAACAATTTTTTCTATTGGCTAAAATCATATCTGGGGTTTTCCAGGAAAGAATCAAGAGGATTTGTCTTACTGATTCCATTTTTAATTTTGTTCGGAGGGCTGCCTTCAGCCATTGGGTTTTTCAAAAACAAACAGGCTAAAACCACCTTTAAACAATATCAAGCACGGTTGGCTAGTCTAGAAAGTGAAGGAGTAAGCCTTATAGTTTCTCCTCTTCCTACCTTTAACCCACAGGATACAGTCAAATTAAGTCGAAATCAAAGGCAGATCGAATCTCTGAATCGAATTCCCTTCTCCGAAGCGGATTCGGTTACACTACAAATTGTTCCCGGGATAGGAACAGCGACGGCAGGAAGAATTATTAAATTTCGAGAAAATCTGGGCGGTATCCATAGTAAGAGCCAATTGGAGGAAGTGTTTGGTGTCAAACCAGAAACAGCTGCTGCGGTATGGGAATTTTTTGAATTCGATCCCAAAATCGTTCGGAAGTTAAAAATCAACACCGCAAAATTGGAAGATTTGGCTACGCATCCCTACATCAGTTACGGGGAAGCCAAAGTGCTGGTCGCCTTCCGAAATCAACACGGTCATTTTAAATCCGCAGACGATTTATTGAAAGTGAAAATTTTTAAAGCAGAATGGATTGAAAAGATCAGTCCTTATTTAGATTTTGAATTTCAATAGCAGCTTTGAAGAATCCCAATATGTTTTTTCAGCATCTTTGGGCATGAATACCGATTTGAATCAAAAAATTAGCTTACCCACTTTGAATCTCCCACATTTTGAACCTCAGTTGAAGCAGGTAGATGGGACATTTTGGATTTTTGATTCCTTGAGGAAAAAACATTTGGTTTTGACCCCAGAAGAGTGGGTCCGACAACATTGGATTCATTTTTTGATCAATCACCACAACTATCCTGGAGGTCTTTTTTCTCTTGAAAAAGGATTAAAATACAATGCGATGAATAAAAGGACTGACTTGGTGGTGTTTGATCGGGAGAGCAAACCTTATCTTTTAGTGGAATGCAAAGCGCCGACTATCAAAATTGATGAAAAAACATTGAGCCAAATAATGACTTATAATAAAAGGCTAAATTGTCCGAATTTAGTGCTCTCCAATGGTTTAAATCATCTATTTGTAAGGTATTCCGAAAAAGAAGACAGATTTATTCAACAGGCTAATTTACCACCCCATCCCTAATTACAAGTTTTTATATGATATGAGTCAGCATTTTTTTAAATTTCAAAACTAAACTCAACCAGCAAATACGATGGCAAGCCATGCACATAATACACCTTGCGAGCTTTGTTCCAGCAGGAAATACTCCTTGTTTTCTGATTTACCAGAATCTCAAATTTGCGCCATTTCGGAGCATAAAAATTTGATTTCTCATCGGAAGGGACAGATTCTTTACAATGAAGGCACCAAGCCCTTGGGGATTTTTTGTATCAATGAAGGTGTTGTGAAAGTTTACAAGACTGCTTCCAACGGAAAAGAACAAATTATTCACTTGGCTAAAAAAGGAGATTTCTTAGGTTATGCCGCTTTACTCGGAGAGGAAAATTATTCCAATTCCTCGATGATCGTAGAGGACGCCAAAATCTGCTTTGTCCCAAAAGAAGCCTTTATGAATTCCATTCTTCAAAACACCCAGTTTTTGAGAAGAATTACCAAATCCTTGAGTCATGATATCGGAGTCATGGAAGAGAAGCTAACGGATGCGACTCAGAAAAGTATCCGGGAGCGATTGGCTTTTGTACTCCTTCAATTGGGCAACTCCTATGGAGTAGAAGGTGGGGAGAACCAAAAGATTGATCTTATTCTAAGCCGGGAAGAAATTGCAGGGATTGTGGGTACCGCCACTGAATCTGTTATTCGTTTGTTGTCTGAATTCAAGAAAGACAATCTGATTGACTTGGATGGCAAGAAAATCATCATAAAAGATAAAAGGGGTCTAGCTCGACTATCGGATTTCTACGCCTAAAAGAACTTGAACAGGTGTTTTTGGGTTTCTCGGTTATGTGCATCATTTCTATAACTAGATCGAAATTCCAAATTGCCCTTCCATTAATTTTGGGGCTTTTTTTTCTACTCACACCGGCCTATTCTCAATCCGTAGCCTACAAAGCATTATTGGAGGGCTTGTACGATAATAAATTTCCCACAGTCAAACCTGAGCAGATCCAATCCCTATCGGCATATCAAATCCTGGATACACGGGAAAAAGAGGAGTTTGAGGTAAGTCACTTACCCGGGGCAATATGGGTAGGTTATGACTCCTTCAACTTGGAAACTGTTGCAGATCTGGAAAAAGACCAACCAATTTTGGTCTATTGTACCGTCGGGGCGAGATCCCAGGCAATCGGCAAAAAACTTATAGATGATGGGTTTACCCGAGTTTTTAATCTATATGGAGGGATTATCCACTGGGCAAATGAAACAAAACCGCTAATGGCCAATGACCAAGCCACAGATAGGGTTCATACTTATTCTCGTTCTTGGGGCATTTGGTTAAATAAGGGTGAAAAAGTCTATTAGGTCGAATTTGTCATTTCCAGGACAATTTTAGATTCCACTTCATCTTACTTTTACATTACTGCGTAGTTTGAATCAAAAGCTAATCATGAACCTATCCACACTAATATTCTTTTTCACTCTTTCATTTCTTTTGCTTTCCTGTCAAAGCTCAACATTGGGATTAGCAGAATCTACTCCTCCAAGTCATGCGATTTGGGATCAGCTGCTCAAAGCCCATGTCAAATCTGACGGAATGGTCAATTATCAGGGATTCATCAAAGACAAAGCAAAACTGGAGCAATACACCAAGCTCCTAAGTGAAAATGCTCCAGATCGAAAAACTTGGTCAAAAAACCAGCAATTAGCCTATTGGATCAATGCCTACAATGCATTCACAGTGAAGCTTATTGTGGACAATTATCCCGTCGAAAGCATTCGGGATTTAGGCCCAAAATTGAAAATCCCGCTTATTAAGGACGTTTGGCACTACAAGTTTTTCAAAATTGGGGGAGTGGATTCCAGTTTGGATGAGATTGAGCATTCGATTTTGAGAAAAGAATTTGAGGAGCCTCGTATTCACTTTGCTGTCAATTGTGCTTCGGTATCCTGTCCACCATTACTCAATGAGGCTTTTATGGCTGAAAAGATAGAATCCCAATTAACCAAAGTAGCCACGACTTTTATAAATGACCCAACTCGGAACAAAATCACCCCTGACAAAGCGGAAATCTCTTCCATATTCTCTTGGTTCAAAGGGGATTTCACCAAAAAAGGCTCCCTGATAGATTTTCTTAATTTGTATTCAAAAGTAAAAATTAAGCCTTCGGCTAAAATTTCCCACATGGATTACGACTGGAATTTGAATGATTAGATGAACCTTTTCGGTAACTTATCCCAAATTTTTTCACCCAAATGAGTAAAAACCGACATGTAGTCATTATAGGAAACGGGATCTCCGGGGTTACCCTTGCACGTCATTTGCGAAAAATGGATTCAGGGGTCAGAATTACCTTGATCTCGGGGGAATCGAAATACTTCTTTTCCAGAACTGCCTTGATGTATGTATTCATGGGGCACATGAAATTTGAGCATACGCAACCTTATGAGAATCATTTTTGGGAGAAAAATAGGATCGAACTTAAAGAGGGGTGGGTCGAGAAGGTTGATTTTGAGAACAAATCATTGATTTTCAGTTCTGGTGAAAAGATGCCATATGATAGTTTGGTGATCGCCACAGGTTCCAAACCGAATAAATTTGGTTGGCCAGGACAAGATTTGAAAGGGGTTCAAGGGCTGTATTCAAAGCAGGATTTGGAACTCATGGAAGCTAATACCCAAGGTGGAATTCAGAGGGCAGTAATTGTTGGCGGAGGCTTAATTGGAATTGAAATGGCTGAAATGCTTGCCTATAAAAAAATCCCGGTGACCTTTTTGGTGCGAGAAAGTGGTTTTTGGAATAATATCCTTCCTGAGAAAGAATCTGAGCTAGTAGGAAGACATATTCTGGAACATCACATTGACCTTCGATTGGAAACTGAACTGAAAGAAATTCTGCCAGATTCCAATGGAAGGGTTTCTGAAATTGTCACTTCCAATGGCGAAAAAATAGCGTGTCAGTTTGTCGGACTTACCGCTGGAGTTTCCCCCGCAATTGATTTTCTGAGAAATACTGACCTGCAAGTCAATCGCGGGGTAAAAGTTGATGAATACTTCCGAACCAACCAACCAGATGTTTATGCCATTGGCGATTGTGCTGAGTTTGAAAAAGCTCCAGCTCCGGATCGCAGAATGATTGAGCAAGTTTGGTATACGGGAAGGATGCACGGAGAGACGTTAGCGCATAATCTTTGCAAAACGCCGGTTCCTTATCGACCTGGGGTTTGGTTCAACTCAGCTAAATTTTTGGATATCGAATACCAAACCTACGGAGTTGTACCTGCGACTTGGGATGAAAATCAAATCAAAAGCTTCTATTGGGAGCATCCAAATGGCAAAGTAGCATTTCGAATGATGATGAATTCAAGCGGAAAGGTAATTGGTGTAAACAACTTTGGGTTTCGGCTTAGACATGTAGTTATGGATCGTGCAATACGCGAGAAATGGTCAGGAGCAAAAGTCATGTCACGACTGAAAGCAGCTAATTTTGATCCGGAGTTTTTTGCTCCGTATTACATTGCAATTCAGGAAGCTTTCAAAGCTGAATTTGGTGGACATTTCCATCCTTCGAAAAAAACATTCATTCAAAAATTGTTTGGAGCAAGCGTATGAAAGTCATTCAGAAAATTGGTTTAGGGCTGTTTTTGATAGGTTTAACCGCTTTTATAGTCATTCCATTTATAGGGAAATATACCCTTTCCGAGGAAATGGTGTTTGCAAATACCAAGCATATCCATCAAGAGAAAATGGTGGAAATTCTTGAACCGATGTACGGGCAGGAGTACAACTCCAACTTTGAATTTCTTTCTGCTTTCGGAGATAATTTCAATGCCTACAATGACAATCTGAAATCTCAACAAATCTGGGATGATGTCATTTGGGATGATTATGGTTTTGCATTGGCAAAGGCCGGATTCCAAAGCCCAGTTCGTGATAATCCTTGGTTGTTTTTTATGCTTTCCATCGGTTTGGCTGTCATCGGTGGGTATTTATACAACTTCCGAAAGCATGAAGACGAACCTGAAGGAATCAAAAACAATGGTATTTATCATTCTTCCATAAAAAATCGAGGACTTTTGGGAATGTTGACAGGAACATTTCTGATCGTATTTTACATCGTTTTATACTGGTTCCCAGCATATTTGGTCGCACTTGTTTGGATGGTCAATCCGATATCTGAGATGATCTCTGGCAACCCAGCCAGTCAATGGTTTCTCTATGGACTGATTTACACCTTTGCGATAATCGTCATGGGAATCAGGATGTTTAGAAAATATCGGGGCAATAAATATCAGCAGCTTCGCACAGCTTCGGTGATGTTTTTTCAGACCGCTTTTGCCTTTTTGATCCCGGAGATTCTTGTCCTCCTCAACCAACCTTATTACGATTTCAAAAATATCTGGCCACTCGATTACGACTTCTTTTACGATTACCAGGTTTCCACTTTCCTTTCCAGCGGGGGAGTTGGAATGTTTATGTTGATTTGGGGGATCTTATTGATAATTCTTGCTGTGCCGCTCTTCACCTACTTTTATGGCAAAAGATGGTATTGCTCTTGGGTTTGCGGTTGTGGAGGTTTGGCGGAGACCCTCGGTGATCCATTTCGACAGTTATCTGACAAGTCGGTTAAAGCATGGAAATTTGAACGCTGGATTGTTCATAGTGTGTTAGTTTTAGCTGTTGTGATGACTGCGGTCACTATTGCCAATTACTTTTCAGGCTTCAGTCTTTTGGGAAATGTCACCAACCAGCTACATTCGTTCTACGGTTTTGCGATTGGTTCGGCTTTTGCCGGAGTCGTTGGCACGGGATTCTATCCATTTATGGGCAACCGGGTTTGGTGTCGATTTGGATGTCCTTTGGCTGCTTATTTGGGCATTGTCCAGCGATTCAAATCGCGTTTTCGGATCACGACCAACGGCGGTCAGTGCATCTCCTGCGGCAATTGCTCGACTTACTGTGAAATGGGAATCGACGTCCGTTGGTATGCGCAGCGAGGCCAGAACATTGTGAGGGCTTCTTGTGTTGGATGTGGAATATGCTCAGCAGTCTGTCCGCGTGGGGTGTTGAAGTTGGAGAACGGACCTGAAGAAAACCGAATCAATGAATTGCCGATCATCATTGGCAATGATTCTATCAAGATCAACGCGTAAATGTTTTTCCTTTATTTCCTCTGTGGACTGTATTTTCTGGGAATGCTCTTTATCCTGATTTATAGTCTGGCGCAAGGACACTTGCTTTTTCATTTCCTCAAAGCAAGAAAAACTTGGCAAAAAACTCCAAAAAAGAATCCTAAATCCTGGCCAAAAGTCACAGTTCAGCTTCCAGTTTACAATGAGTTATATGTCGTTGAGCGATTGATAGATGCTATCTCAAAGCTTAATTATCCTAAAGAACTTCTTGAGATCCAGCTTTTGGATGACAGCACAGATCAGACGGTAGATTTGATCCGGGAAAAGTTGAAAGACTTCCCGAATGTCAATTTTCAATACATTCATCGCGTCGATCGAACAGGCTTTAAAGCAGGAGCATTGCGTGAGGGTTTGGAAATTGCTTCCGGGGAATTTATCGCCATTTTCGATGCGGATTTTGTGCCTAATCCGGACTTTTTACTTCAGACGATACCTTACTTTTCTTCAGAAAAAATTGGAATGGTCCAGACACGCTGGACACACCTCAATCGGGATTATTCTATTCTGACACGGCTTCAAGCTTTTGCATTGGATGCGCATTTTTTTATTGAACAGATGGGAAGAAATCATCAGGGAGCATTTATCAACTTCAATGGAACAGGAGGGATCTGGCGAAAAAGCTGTATTCTGGATGCAGGTAATTGGCATGATGACACCTTAACTGAAGATCTGGACTTGAGCTATCGAGCCCAGCGAAAGGGTTGGAAATTCATCTACCGACCGGAAATTGAATCACCCGCCGAGCTTCCGCCGATCATGTCCGCGATCAAGTCTCAACAATTCCGCTGGACCAAAGGTGGTGCTGAATGTGCCTTGAAGCATGCCGGGGCAGTTAGTCAAGAGAAACATTCCTTCCGAGTCAAATTTCACTCATTTGCACACCTGTTTAATTCTTCCATCTTTATTGCAGTCTTGGTGACAAGTTTGAGTAGTATAGGTGTTTGGTGGGCAGGGGAGATAGGAATCATTCCTGAACTGTTGGTCCGGATATCAGGCATTTTCCTGATTGGTTTTGTGCTGATTGCAGGAGTTTATTTAGTTTCTTATTTCTATGGAAAGCGATCGTTTGTCCAGTCCGCCTTAGGCGTGGTTTGGCAACTGCCTCTTTTCCTCTCTGTCTCGATGGGACTTGCACTTCACAATGCGCAGGCAGTTTGGGAAGGGTTTTCTGGAAAAAAATCGCCATTTATCCGAACTCCCAAATTCAACCTAGAATCTGGCAAAGAAAAACTCTCCAGTAACCGTTATTTACTGCACCGAATGCCAGTTACCACATGGTTTGAGGGTGTTTTAGCTCTGGTTTTCTGGGGGATGGTAGGAATGGCTTTTCGTGAAGAAAACTTTCTATTTCTCCCGTTCCACGGGATGCTGGCTTTTGGTTACAGCCTCGTTTTCATTACCTCATTCAAATCTTACGGTCTTGGCCGCTAATCCTTGTTAATGCAAAATTCACCCATCATTGACGTCATCATTCCAGCATATAATGAGGAAAAATCGATTCCAAAAGTCATTGCAGAAATCCCGAAAATCGTCCGACACATTATAATAGCGAATAACAACTCCACTGATAGAACTGGAGAAGTTGCCAAATCCGCTGGAGCTGTGGTAGTCTTTGAACCCCAAAAAGGCTATGGAAAAGCCTGCCTGACTGCGATGGATTGGATTAAAAACCAGGAAATACAGCCGGATATTGTGGTGTTTTTAGACGGAGATTACAGCGATTATCCTGCTGAAATGCTGAGTTTGATTCAGCCAATTTTGGAGGAGAAAGCTGACATGGTTATTGGCTCAAGGGCTTTGGGCCAGCGGGAGAGTGGCTCTATGACATTTCCTCAGGTGTTTGGTAATTGGCTAGCCACTACATTGATGAAGTATATCCAAGGCGCTAAATTTTCAGACTTGGGTCCTTTTCGGGCGATTGTATGGTCAAGTCTACTTGATTTGAAGATGGTGGATCAAAATTTCGGTTGGACGATTGAGATGCAAATCAAAGCTCATAAAGCTGGTTTGCGCTATACGGAAGTCCCAGTGAACTACCGTAAGCGAATTGGTGTATCCAAAGTCAGTGGTACTATCAAAGGAGTAATTGGGGCAGGGTATAAGATTATTTTTACGATATTTAAGTATTGGT
>CAYTXN010000014.1:4838-6000 GCA_964441195.1 uncultured Limnohabitans sp. | reverse complement strand
AATGTGTTTGAGCTTCAGCAAAGTCGCTATGGGGAAGTGCGGCCCGGAAAGGCAGTTATGATCTTTGTGACCGAGGATTTTTCGAAATCTAAACAAGTTAAACTTGATAATCCCGAAGATCACCGATCAGATGCTCAAAAAGTGATGAAGTTGAATATGACTCGGGAATTTGTAACGGGTGTTTATCCATATAATACCATGCTGTCTGTTTTTACTCCGGTCTATGACGACGTTCGTTCTCCTAAACTCAACGCTTCAGTGACAGAATGGTGCGGACAGGCATATACTCAACTCAATTACAAAAATGGAAATTACCATGGAAATCAGTTTTCCTATTTTGAGTCCGAAGGGGATTCAGACCTTAAGATCAACGGAATTGCCGAGGATGAGCTTTTCAATTTGATTCGCCTAAATCCGGAATTAGTACCGATGGGTAATCAGAGAATGATTCCCAGCTTGATTTTTCAGCGGTTTGCTCATATACCACTTAAAGTAGAACAAGCGACAATTTCAAAAAAAGCGGTGGGTTCAAATCAATCCGAACTTGAGGTCATCTATTCTGAAATCGGAAGGAAACTTACAGTCCGATATCAAGACTTTTTTCCTTATGAAATCCTGATTTTCACAGAGACTTGGACCAAAGCCAATGGCGATCAGGAAGTAACCACTGCCACCCGAACTTCCATGCAATTGATGGATTACTGGAATAAAAATGAGTCGATTTTTGAACCCTTGAGAAAGGACTTGGGACTTTGAATCGGAAGAGAAAACAAATTTTAAAATACGTAATAGTTCTGCTGATGGCAGGACTTCTTTTTGTTTTAGCCCAAATTCCGAGAACTGAGTTTTGGTTGACGGTTGTCTTGTTTGTCTTGCTTTTTGTGGGAATGGGCTTCTTCTTTTTTCTTTCGAAGGAAAAAGTCAATCGGACGAAAATCTTATGGGCGGGAATCTTACTTAGATTGGCTGTTTTTGGATTTGCTCCGCAATGGTCAGATGATGTATATCGATTCCTTTGGGATGGAGATTTGGTGAAAAAAGGAGAAAATCCTTATCTCCAAACTCCTAGAGAATATCAAAAGGAAAATCAAGATCCAGATAATGCTTATATCAACTCACTTTTTGAAAATCTAAACTCACCGGATTACTTCTCGGTCTATCC
>CAYTXN010000014.1:0-4738 GCA_964441195.1 uncultured Limnohabitans sp. | reverse complement strand
CAAAAGGAAGAACTTGCTTTCGGGAGGATTTTGGGGATTGGCCATAGGGATGAAACTTTTGCCTTTGATGCTCGCTCCAACATTTCTCTTTTTTACTGAAACCAGAAAAAATTCAACTTTTTGGTTGGGTGCTTTAGTGACGATTTTTAGTTGTTTTGCTTGGCTTTGGTGGGATCAGGCTTATGTGTACTTTATTCAAAGTATTCAGCTCTACCAAGGGAAATTCGAGTTCAATGGATCGGTTTATTACTTACTTCGAGAAGTTGGATTTTGGATTGAGGGATACAATACCATTGACACACTGACAAAAATTCTTTCTCTTGCTACATTGGTTGGGATTGTATTTTTTTCATGGAAAAAGAAACCTCAAACACTCGTTGAACTGGTTGATTTGTGGGTTTTGGTATATCTTATTTATTTGATCTTGCAACCTGTGGTCCATCCTTGGTACATTATTCCCGCTTTTGGATTAAGCTTGTTGACCAACCGAAACACATTCCTGATCTGGACTTTCGCCGTGATATTTTCCTATCAAGCATATGGAAACACTGATTTCAAAGAAAATCCAATTTTCCTTTTTATAGAATATTCGCTGGTTTTTGCGGTTATTTTCCTCGACTACTTTCTCCCAAAACAAAAACAGGTCATTAAGCCATGAGATTATTTCTATCATCCTTTCTAATTGCAGCTATTACCCTTTTGGGGTCTTGTTCAACAAGTCCTGAAAGACAAGCCAGATTACTTTTAGAGAAATCGATCGCTGCTCACGGTAAATTAGGTGCTTGGAATGAAATGAATAGTCTGAAATTTCGAAAATGGACTCGAATGCTAAATCAAGATGGTTCGGTCGAAAGTGAGTTGGACCAATGGCATGAGTTTAGGTTTCAACCCTATTTTGAGGGAAAAATCACTTGGACCAAGGATAGTATCACGCATGTATCTATTTGGGATGGGTCCAAGATGAGCTATTTTATGGGAGAAAATGAAGTGAAAAACGAGAGCTTTTTAGGTGCTAAAAAGAAAGATTTTGATGCAGCTTTCTATGCGGTAGCACAGCCTTGGAAGTTACTCGATGAAGGGACCAAACTTAGCTTCGAAGGACAGAAAACCTTAGAAAATGGCAGCCTTGTTGATGTGATCCGAGTAGATTATGGGTCGGAAGCTGATACTTGGTGGTATTACTTTGATCCAGTTACTTTTGAAATGATCGGAAATGAAGTCCAGTTGAAGGATCATCGAAGCTTGGTTTATAACATGAGTTTCGAAGAGGTCGAAGACTTCAAACTTCATGGAAAAAGAGAAAGCTGGAGAGTGAACGAAAAAGGAGAAAAGCTGTTTTTAAGGGCTGAGTACAAGTATTCGGATTATCAAATTCTCAAGTAATCTTAATAAATAACATTCTAGTACATTACAGATAAGAAATACAATTGAAATAATTCTCGCTGCGCTCGAAGAAATATGCTTCGCAAACTATTTCTATTGTATTTCATTCTCCGAAGGAGAGTCTATTTCCATGGTATTTCTAATTATTTCAAAATTGATGAAAAAGTTAATCCCTATACTATCCCTTATATTTGTTGCCATCCTGTGTTTTTCCTGCGATCAGCGGACAGAGGCCGAAAAAATTGTCGATGCATCGATAGAAGCACATGGTGGAAAGACCTATGAGAGCGCCAAAATCGAGTTTGACTTCAGAAATATTCATTACACTATTTTTAAAACGCCTTCGGCTTACGAATACATTCGGGAGTTTACCGATTCCACGGGTACAGTCAAAGACGTGCTCAATAATTCCGGTTTTGTTCGCACAGTGAATGGAGAAAAAATTGACACCCTCACGGAGGAACGAGTCGGTGCTTTTTCCCGATCCATCAATTCGGTCGCTTATTTTGCCTTTCTTCCTTACGGGCTAAATGATGCTGCTGCGGTCAAAACTTACCTCGGAGAAACTGAAATCAAAGGTGAAAAATATCACTTAATCAAAGTGACTTTTGTGCCTGAAGGTGGAGGAGAGCATTATGAGGATGAGTTTTTGTATTGGATCGGAGTGGAGGATTTCTATCTGGATTACATGGCTTACGATTACCATACTGATGGTGGAGGTGTGCGGATGCGAGAAGTCAGCGGAGTAATTGAGGTTGGGGGAATACGATTTCAAAATTACCTGAACCTAAAGCCAGACGATAAAAATACTCCCGTGGAAACAATGCAGGATCTCTATATTTCAGGTAAATTGGAACTGCTCTCAGAGATTAATTTGGAGAACATAAGCGTGGAACAAATCTCAAATTAACTTTTAACAAATTCTCCTATATGAAGCCCATGATCAGCAAGTATCTCTTCAGTTCAGTGGGCTTGATTAGCTTTAGTTTTTTGATTTGGTTTTTCATTCCTGTGGAAACTTTGATTACCGCTGAGGAAAAATGGAAAGGTGTCTGCTGGGTGGGTAGTCGGCAGCCTCTTCAAGGAGGGGAAGTACAAGCATTACTTGCTACAGGTGCGAACGCACTTTCTCAAACTCCATTTGGCTGGCAAAGTGAAAAGAACACCCCGGAAATTCGCTGGGATATGAGCAACGAAAGAAGGTGGTGGGGAGAAACTCCGGCGGGGATTCGGGCCACTTATGACTCGTCTGCTTCCAAAGGAATCATGAATATGATGAAACCACACCTTTGGGTAAGAGGAGCTTGGGTAGGTGAGATTGAAATGCAGAATGAGGAAGATTGGAAAACTTGGTTTACAAATTATCAAGCGTTTATCCTAGACTATGCTCGTCTGGCTGAAGAATTGAAAATGCCGATGCTTTGTGTGGGCACTGAATTGGAGTTGACTTCTCAGCGAGAGAAGGAATGGAGGGGAATCATCACAGAAGTCCGCAAAGTTTATTCCGGGAAGATCACCTATGCGGCCAACTTTACGGAGTTTGAAAAAGTGAAGTTTTGGGATGCATTAGATTACATTGGTGTACAAGCTTACTTTCCTCTTTCTAAAGACCATGATCCAGATTTGAATGAATTGAAAAAGTCTTGGGAAAGTCATTTGCCGAAAATTGAAAAGGTGGTCAGAAAGTATAAAAAGCCGGTCATGTTCACCGAAATAGGTTATTGTAACACCGTCGATGCAGCAGTTGAGCCCTGGGTTTGGCCAAATGAGCGAAAAGAGATTCAGTTTTCCGAAGAAGTTCAGGCACTTTGTTATGAAGCATTTTTTCAAACGGCCTGGCAAAAGCCATGGATGGCTGGAGTTTTTTTCTGGAAATGGTACCCGGAACGACATGGGCGGGAGCCTGATTTCACACCGCAAGGAAAAGCTGCAGAGCGGGTTATGTCTGCCTATTTTTTAAAGTAATTTGGAGTTGAAGTCACTCAACTTAGAATTTTGAGATTACTAAGAACTGTAATGCCAAGTCTGCGTTAGTGAATATTAAGGAAAAAGAGGGCATTGGACTCGAAATTCCGATTACCATTCACCCGTCGTTTAAGGATTTTTAGAATGTTAAGTTGGCAAAAAATAATGGAGCTAAACTTCGCATTTCATCTTACCGGAAACATCAATAACCGAGCTGGCTTTAGGACCCATCGAAAGTCAAGAAGTGCTTTTTACATCGTAAAAAATTTAATCAACTAATTCGTATGAAATCGAGCATGACAAGTACGTCACACAGAGGAATGATTTTCCGAAATGCGAGATTCCATATGGCCACTTAAAAAAAATTATAATCATATGAAATATCAAATCAAGATCAATTCCTTTAAAACTTTAGATGAAGTCAAAGATTATTGGTCTAATGAAGACTATATCCAACTTTTGGACCTTTTCAGTTTCCCTGACGCCGCTTCTGCAAGCAAGGAATCCTTGAGAGAATTACTGATGATGGCAATCACAGATTTCAAACCAAATGAAGCTGCAGCTATTGTGCTGGAGTATAAGTTGAGTGAGGAACTCAATGCAGGCCAAATCGATCAAATCTCAAACGATATGCTTCTGGACAAAATCTCTGAGGAATATCCGGAGATTCACCTTCATAGCAGGCTTTTTCATATCAATCAATTGTTGTTCAAAGCCTTTAATGGCAAATTCCCGAACATAAAAGCCAGCCAATTTGAATGTGAAATAACTCCATTAGAAGAAAATGGTGATTTCGAGTTAACCAAAGAAGCGATCCTCAAATTATTAGCGGAAGGGCTTTCGGATAGTAACTTGGTTAAAAGATTGTTTACTGAAAAAATAACCACCAATATTTCTTTTCCGGAAGCAGAAGATATTCTTTGGGACATTGAAACAAGGGACGGTAAGAATTTCAAAATCCTTACCTCAGAATATTGGATAAGTAACGATGATTTTATCGCTGAAGAGTTTGAAGGAACTTACGGAGAGTCAAAGGAATCAGAGGAAGGATAAAAGTAAAATAGGGCTATGAAGCCCTATTTTTTTAATCTTTTTTCATTCGATTTTTTGATGAACGGACTAACATTTTTGGCTCTTCACCGTCTTTTTAAATGTTTACAATTACTACTTCACCAACAGTACAATCTGATAATTAATCAATTATGAACTATTGGTTTTCTTTAATTCTTAGTTTTATATTTTGGATTTCTCCTGAATTTGAAAATCCCAAATCAGATTTTAAAATCATTTCATTCGAGGAGTTTGAGGCAATGACTTCGGAGCCATCAAGCAAGTTGAGAGTCTATAATTTTTGGGCAACTTGGTGTGCTCCGTGTGTCAAGGAAATGCC
>CAYTXN010000013.1:16765-24649 GCA_964441195.1 uncultured Limnohabitans sp. | reverse complement strand
CCGTTTTTCTTCTCGAGTTCATCGATGGGATTCACTTGATCCTGATTTTCTATTGAACCTCTCCATAGTTCACGGAACAGATTGAACTCCCGATTGAAAATCACTCCAAATCCAGTCACAATCAAAGGTCCATCAATGATGCTTTGAAATTCATTTCGCTGAAATCCCCGTAATCTCCATCGCCCGTTTTTGGTCAACAAATACTCGATACTAACATTCCCCAAGAGTGCATTCCCCTGCTGGGGATTTTGTGAGCTCCCTTCGACATCCACTTGACTGCCCACTTGAACCACTAATCTATCGTCAAACAATTGCTTTCTGGCGCTGACATTAAGTTGGGTTCGCTCTTGAGGGGAGTTGCCCTGATAATCAGTGAAACTATCCAAGTCGAAATCCAATTCAACGCCACTTTTTCCCATCAGCTTGCTGGACAGTGCATTGAGCTGACCGGATAGTACCTGGCTTGCACTGCTTCTCGCTATCGCTTCTGTACCTCCTCCTGATCCATCACTTCCGGTGGAAGGGAAGAATCTATTCAAGACTAAAAGTGAAAACACCTGCTTGTTGAGCTCATCCGTTTGCTCATTGACTTGAAGTACTCTGGAATAGACATTTCCTCCCAGTGCTCCGCGTTGTGCTTCGGGCATATCGAGACGGAAGGAGATTTCAGGACGAAGTAACTCGCCATTTACATTCAGGTAAACCAAAAAGGGTAGTTCTTGAAGGTATTGAGTTCTGGAACCTCCGGATGCACTGGACAGCTGTGTGGACATGAGTTCGGATGAGGAAGTTCTGATCTCGTAGATCGCGCTGATGGCAAGTGTGGCATCCATTGGGTCTCCGTTCCAGGTGATTCGACTTCCTTCCGCAATGGTAAATCTTCTACTGACAAGATTGTACAATGACATTTCATAGTGACCATTCTGAATCTCATAGTTTCCACTCAAAGTGATTCGTCCGTTTGGATTGATTTCCAGATTAAGGTCAGCATCCCCGGATACCAACAAGTTGTCCCCGGAGCGTTCGTCTACTATCAAACGAAATGAAGCCTCAGGATCTGCCTGAATTATAGCCCGGATGTCATAACCCATAAAAGCAGATGCGGTCTCCTCAGCTTTTCTTGTAAGGATATCATTCGGATCGTCCCGATTGACAAAAACAACTACGCCATCCCGAGCCACAATATCAAGTTGCGATTCGGGAATGATTACAGTTAGTTCCGTGTCTTTTTTTACTGTCAAATTAGCCACGACTTTTGGCAAAATGAGATTTCCGGTGATGCTCACATCGGCATCTATAATTCCTTTTCCATAGAAAAGATCATTGTCCTCTTTGGTGGAATTCACCACTGAAAAGTTGTCGGCAGTCAGCTTTAAGTCAAAAGACGGGTTAATGAAGCTTTCGGTGAGGACTGATCCGTCGATCTGAAAACTATTACTCTGCTCATCCTGAATAGTAAATTCGTTGAAATACACCCCTGCATTATCCAGGGAGATGGTTTCATTGGCCAGGAGGTAATTTGCATTAAGCTGGGAGACGATAAAAGCAGCCTCGTTGAATGTGATTTCGCCGGAATACTGGGGATCAACGGTCGTCCCGCTAGCCTCGATTACACCGGAAGCATTTCCGGATGCGGATCTTAGCTCACCTCCGGAAAGACCCGCGATGACTTCCATATCGATTTGATTGAGATTCAGCACTACATCAAAAGTTCCTCCGGCTTCATTTGCCTGAAAATCCCCTTCGAGATCCAAATCCATTCCACCATCTTTCAATGACATGGCAAGGATATAATCGCCAAGTGTCTCAGAAGTAGCATTCAGACTTAAGTTGCCGAGTGGTGTAGCCAAGACTTTCAGACTATCGATTTTCAGTTCTCCCAGAAGTCCGGTGGCCCCAAAAGGATTTTCCAGCACAAGTCTTCCGTTGACAAATCCGGCTGCTATCAACTCATCGGGATTAAGTAAACTGGTAAAAGTTTCCAACCTGAAATCTTTGAATTGAATCGCTAGGTGCTCATCTGAAATGTCGCTCAGGTCATTTAGAATTGATAATTCCTGATTTTCTCTGAAAAATCTGAATTCCTCCAAACTCACAAATTTCTCTGCAATCTGAATGAGATTATCATCAGGAATACTCCATTCGCTGGAGCTGACCAATAAGTTTTCAGGTGAGACATGAATGCTTAGCGTATCGCCTGAATAGCCAATATCTGAGGCTATGTGAAAGGATTTTTCCTCGCCAGTAAAAGAATTGAAATCAAAATAGAGTCGGGATTGCTGAAGTTCACCTGTGAAATAGGTGCGATCCATGGCTAGGGGACCGGAGTTAAGCGCCAGAAAGCCAAAGGCTAAACCCAAATTTTCGTTGTCAGAATTGATTCGGATACCCAGACTATCTATTTCTGAACCACCGTATTTGACGTAAGGGAAATCTACACTTGCAATGAGTCGATCTTCTGGCTGACTGAAATCGACTTTGATTCTTGCGCTGTCCAGTTGCTCCAAGCCTTGTAGAAGAACCTGATTTAGAATCGGTGCCTGATTGATGGATAGGTCCAGCAACATGGTGATATTTCCCAAAGGGTCACCAATAGAATCCAGTTCGTCGAGATGCTGTTTGAAATGGTTCGTGACGGCAGTTATCAGACTGTCCGGAGAAGTATTGGATCGAAGGGATCCATTCAAAAGCAAGCTTTCGATGGATACGCTGGTAGAATCTTCCCTGATTCTAGCGTTCAAGTTTAATGCACCAACCGGGTAGGATCGCTGATCAAAAACCACGATCGCATCTTTCAAATTGGAAGTCAGATCGAAATTGGATGGATTACCGACAAAATTTGCCTGTAATTGGAATTTTGCTCGGGTGCTTTGCCCTGCAAATCCTAATTCATAGAGATCAATTCCTTTCAGATCAAGATTCAGATCGACGATTGATTTAATAGAATCCAATTCTAATTTGGTCAGCAAATCAAAGTTCACAAACTCATCCTCCAGCCACATGTGTATGTCGCCTTTGCCATTTTCCAACTGGCCTTCCAAAGCAAGACCAGAATAATTGTTGCCATTGATTCGCAGTCTTTCAAATGAGGAGGAAAGCTCCGCATTGAGGTCATTGAGATTGGTGCCAGATCCTTTGGCTGAAAGCTGAAAGGAAAGGGTGTCTAATCCTGGATTACCCAAAATTGCCCCCAATTGCAGTTGGTCTACATCCAAATCAGCGTCAAAAGCCAAGGTTTCATTGTCTTGAAATCGACCCTTCAAAATTAAATTACCCAATTCTGTTTGCAGGTTAAGATTTGCCAAGACATCATTAAGGCTTCCTAAGGCATTTGCAGATAAGTTAATGCTATCGGGAATCGTGAAGCTGAATTGGGATTCATCCACGAATTTGAAAATCGTTTCACGGTTGGTTTGAAATTTTAAGTCCGGGAAATCGAAAGCCAGCAAATCCATGTCCATGGCATCCGTGACTCGACCATTGGTCCGAAGAAGTGTTTCACCCCATTTCAGATCCAATAAAGGAATGGTCAGCGCCTTCAAATCTCCATTAGCTTGAAGGCGAAGTGCGATCGGAGAGGAGGCGATTTCTTGAATGAGCGTATCGTAGGCTAGTTCAGGCACAAAGAAATAACTGTCACGGACGTCGAGTCTGGTTTCAGCAAGGGAAATATCGAAGTTGATTGCTTCTGGATTATCTATTAATGCCTGGATTGACTGAAATCTGACATTGGCGATTCCCTTTAGCTGGCTTCGGTTTGTTTCCATCCAAAGGTTTTTTAATTCTGATTTTGCCTCCGAAATGGAAAAGTCGAATTGGAGATTTTTCAACTCAAATCCTCCTGCCTCCACAAACCCCGCTTCGGATAGGCTAAGACTTGCCTTGTTATTTTCCATGAAAATATCCCTGGCTTCCAATCGAAGATCTCGGACGTTCAATACTTCAGGATTGAAATATCCGGATGTAATTTCTTGGTCCACCGTTTTAAACTCAATCGAGTTATTGCCAAGCGAAATATTGGCTATTTCTATCGTCCAGTCCGGCCATACAAAGGGAACCGATTCAGAAACTGCTTCAGTAGCTTCGGCAACTTTAGCTCTAAAATCATGAAACAGGATATTGGAATCATGCAACTCGATGGTTTTGACATTCACGCGTTGGTTTTGCAGGTCAATTTCTGGTGCTTGAAGGGTAAATTGACCGATATCCAAACCTGCTTGCTGCTGATCTACGGTATTCCTATAAGTCGCTGAGACATTGGAAATCTCGAGATTGTCGAGGATCAATGTGGGTGAAACTGACTCAACGGTATCCTCTTCGATTTTGTCAAAGGGTTTAGTTTGGGTATAGGAAATCTGGGAGTTTTGTAGAATTAGATTTGATATCCGGAATTCAGATTTGTCCAAATTAAAAACAGGAACCTCGATTTCTAAGGATTCAACGATCAAAAAGGCCTCAATTCCCAACACCTCATCGGTGTATTTGAGATCAAAATCTTTAAGGGAAATCGGTGATAAAGTAATTGCAAGTGGTTGGGATTCAACAGTTGTGCTGTCCTCACTGATTTCAACTTCCCCATCCTGGGTAATAAATGCGTCAAGAAAAAATTGAAAATTGAAATTTCCAGACTGTTCGTTTCTGGAGATGTCTGCCTTCAGTCCTTCCCAATCCAGTTTGGTGACGTTAATCGCTCCTGTTTTTATAAGAGGAAAGATCTCAACTCCAGCCTCGAGAAATTTGGAAAATAAGAGGGTATCACCCGCCGTATCTTCCACATACAGCCCCTCTAAAAACAAATTTCCAGAGAAAGTGATGTAGAGCTTTTCAATGGAAACCGTGGTTTTGGTTTTGTTGGAGACATAGCTGGTTGCTTTTTCCACGACGATACCTTGACCCCATGGACTTCTGATGAACAACACCAAGAGAATGGCGATTGCTAAAAGTGAGGCTACAATAATCCCCAAAACTTTTAAAAATGTCCGGATAAATCTTTTGATACTAGCTGATATTAAAGTTGGACAAAAGTTCTTGGCTTTTCTCCATTTTAATTAGTCAAGAAATAAGCCAAATGAAGGTTTACAAACCTTCATTTACATAATTGGCAAATGAATATGTTAGTTTTTAAAACTAACTAAACATTCGAACTTCTCCATATTTTAACCATGGTTTTCCCCGGAAGTTTATTGTTAAAGAGAAAAAACCTGAATTTCATTTTAGTTAAAATGAAATTCTTTTGATCTGATCTAATTTTCCGGTTCAGGAATGTAGTAGTTTCTTGAGCGATCTGTGGTGGTAATGCTATCTATCACTGTTAACCCAGATGACAAGAAAATAGCCGCTGAATTTCCCTCAGTTAAGGAATATGTAAATAAGCCATTGACTCCTGAAGCATTTTGGAAAGTGGTGAATGAAAATTTTAATTGAAATTAAAGTTCTTCCTACAATTTCAAATTTCTATCAAAACACCTCCAAGTCTCCCAAACTCCAACCCCAGGGCAAATCCATCGGGGAAGACTCTTCCTGAACTTTTCGCAAGGTCACCAATGGACCAATTTTCAATATTGGAAGTGAGCCCATTTCCAAGAATTTTTGATTAGGAAAAGTAAGCCCTGAATAAGAGGAAAATCTTGATCCCGAAGCTTTTATCCGCAGATTCAGCGAATTCCTCAAATCCTTTCCTTGCTGATCAGAAAGAACTTCAGTGGTAAATAAATCACAAACTCGAAATTCCCGCCCCATTTTTCCTTCCTTGATCCGATAGATCAGTAGGTAGTTTTCTCCATCACTGAGGTACTGATAGGGGAAAAGCGGATTATCCTTATAACGCCAATTGAGGTATCCAGGTACCAATCTTGTCTGAAGAGCGGACCCTTTGATATCGACTTTTTCAATTTCCTCAATCAAACTGCTAATCTGATTCCAGTCGGTATGCTCTTCTGTCTGATTCTTGGGTTTGTTAAAGTGAAAATTGAGTTTCAAGGGTAGCTTTCCCCACTTTTCCCAACCCATCTTAATGTATCCTGGGGTGCTTTTGGAGTTAGGGGTATTGAAGATTAATTCGATATTTTCTTTTTTGATCTCGTCTATTAAGGAAAGTGTTAGATCTTTGAAAATCCCCTTTCCCTGATGATCTGGATGGGTGGCAGTATCAACCGCACGGCAGGCTTTATGGACTTTTCCATTTTCCAGAAATTCCCATTTCAAGAAAGCCCGCACCCCGATAAGTTTCCCCTCTTCTTCAGCTACTATCACTGGCGATTTACCAAAGGGATTATGTAGATGCTTCCAAGTCCATAGCTCCGCGGATTTAGGAATCAATCCTTCCCCCAAAGAAACCTTTAGAAGTTCGATGATGGCTGGGATATCAGAATCTAATGCTTTTCGGATCGTCATAGGCTCAATTTAAAAGGAATTTTGAAGATTCTACTTCTCCAATTGATTCTCTACCGGTTTAACACTTGCTCGATGAGCTTGGAGGATTTTCTGAATTTCTGCGATGATTTCAGGATGCGCTTCTGCAATATTGTATCGTTCGCCCGGATCCACATTGACGTTGAAAAGCAAGGGAGGATCGTGAGGAGTTCGCTCATTTTTGAGTTCGAAAGGCGGAGTAGTGATTGGATGTGCTGTATTGAAGCCATATTCATTTTGGGTGAAAAAGTGAGCCTTGTAATCTCCCATTCGGATGGCGTAGACCTGAGCGCCATGATAGTAGATTACAATTTCCCGTTCACTTTTTCCTGTTCCCAACAGTAAAGGAGACAAGTCATAGCCATCGTAAATTCTATCCTCAGGCAGTTTGGTTCCCGATAACTTGCTGAATGTAGGTAAAAGATCCATCGTCGTTCCCATATCCATGACAACACCTTCCTTCAATTTTCCGGGCCACCAAAAAACAGTCGGTTCTCGCATTCCTCCTTCAAAAGTTCCTCCTTTGGCCCCTCTCAGCATTCCCGCCGAACCTCCATGTGTTTTGAAAATATGCCAAGGGCCATTGTCAGAGGTGAATACGACCAAAGTGTTTTCAGCCAAGCCCTCATCTTTCAAGGTTTGAAGAATCTGACCTACAGACCAGTCAATTTCTTCGACAACGTCTCCGTAGATTCCTCCGGCAGAAACATCCTTGAACTCTTCAGCACGAAATAAAGGGATATGAGGAAGGGAATGAGCTAGATAAATAAAGAAGGGGCCATCTTTCAGGCGTTTGATTTGATCCACCGCCTCTTCCGTGTACCGCTTGGTGAGGGTTCGCTGGTCTGTGGGTTGCTCGATGATTTGATCATCTCTCATGATTGGGACATTGAAGGCTTGGTATCTTTCTTTCTCAGCAAGTTCAATTTGGCTATCTATCCAGTTTTTGCCTTCAATGGATTCAGTCCGGTTCATGTCGTTCGAATAGGGAATGCCGAAATAGCTATCGAATCCATGGTCTGTAGGCAAATGAGAAGGTAAATGACCCAAATGCCACTTTCCAATGGCAGCGGTTCGGTAGCCGTTATTTTTTAGGGCACGCGCAATGGTTAATTCACTTTGAGGCAAGCCTCCCTTAGAATCCGGAAATAGTACTCGTTTAGTGTCACTTGCCATACCCGACCGGATTGGAAGCCTTCCCGTAAGTAAACCCGCACGACTTGGAGTACAAACGGAAGCAGCAGCATAAAAATTCGTCCATTTTTGACCTTCATAGGCCATTTGATCAAGATGGGGAGTTTTAATGCTGGGGTTGCCAAATACGCCTAAGTCCCCATATCCTAGATCATCAGCAAAGATGACGATGAAGTTGGGTTTGGCTTTTTCTTTCTGCTGCGCAAAAGAAATTGAAATCGCCCATGGCGCTACAAAGGACAAAAGAAGAAAGGTTAGAAAGGCAAGGTGGGGAGTAAA
>CAYTXN010000013.1:1374-16665 GCA_964441195.1 uncultured Limnohabitans sp. | reverse complement strand
CGATTGGCTTTCACAAAACTTGGCATGACTTCCCAGCCTTCATACACTGCATAAAACACATAAAAAGTACTCAAAATTACACCAAGGGCAATCAACATCCCCCACATTCCCCACGTTCGGTGTGCTTGGAAATTCCCTTGCCTGATAAAATTCGATTGGATCACCAAAACGATAAACCACGCTAAAAAGAACAATCCGTGAATAATAAATTTGGGATCGCTATTACTCTCTTGGCCAATGTCATAAAACAGATTGTCGGAGAAAGCGATCAAAGAAAGGATCAATAGAAAAATACTTACCCAACAAAAGAAGTTTTTTGGCACTTGGTAAAAAGGGTGTCTAAGTTGGTGACATAAGATTTTCAAGAAGATAAAAATAGTTTTTTCCCACTTATTCAAATGTGTGGGAAACTGATTGATTTTAAAAAATTGGGACCTGAAAGTCCCCTGCTCATTTTGGCATTATATTGATTGCCTTTGGTATGGGATGCTATAATTAAATTTTGAAGATGGGGGATCAGTGAATTGGGAATCCATCTTGCACAGTTGGGTTGTCAGGTCCTGATAGCCATAGGAATTCGCTCTTTTTCAAAAATACCTGCCCGATTATTTCAGGGAAAAACACAAAAAGGAATTCAACCCTTTTCCTCCAACACCCTTCGGTATATCTCCTCCAACTCCCCGACCATCCGCTTCATAGAAAACTTCTCAATCACACGCTCCCGAGCAGCATGAGCCATTTTTTTGTGGAGGTCTCGGTCCTCTAATAGCGCTAAACAATATTTTTCCAGTTCCTCCCAATTTTCTATTTCTGTCAAAAATCCTTGGACACCGTGTTGAATTACCTCCCCAATACCTCCTGCACGAGTAGCCACCACAGGTACTTCACAGGACATGGCTTCTAGCATAGCAATAGGTAAGCCCTCAAACTCCGAACTGCTAAGATAAATATCCATCAAACTGAGATAAGGGATGACATGCTTCTGGACACCAACCAAATGGAAGTTCTGAGCTTTTCCTGAATCATTGATTTGCTTTTCAATTCGCACTCTCCAATCTCCATCTCCCACTAGTAAAAAATGAACCTCGGGACGCTTTTCCAATATCCTCAAAGCTATTTCTACCCAAAGCCACAGCCGCTTCTGCGACCGAAACACCGCCACCTTCCCTATTACAGGCGCTCCCTCAGGAATATTCATCTTCGCACTTCCAACTTCGGACTTCGGTCTATGGACTTCGATCTTTCTCCTAAATACCTCAGTATTCACGCCATTTTGGATCACTTTTACCTTCAATCTTCCACCCCGTTCATAGGGATCAAAAAAGGAGTTGAGCTGCATCGATAGCGCTACCTCATTGGACACTGCAATAGCAATATCTTGTTGCTTAAAAGTAATTCGATTGCCCCAATAAGAAACCTTGTTATACCGTTCCCAAGTATTGTGTTCAGTATAGACAATAGGAATTTTTAGTTTTTTCCCTACAAATCTTGCCAAAATTCCTGCCCAAGGAAGATGGGCATGAATGATATCAAACCTATTTTCAAAAACGAATTTCCGGACTTTTTGAATTTGAAGAAACAGCCCAAGATTACTCGAAGGAATCAGGTGAACTGTGATTCCCGCAGTTTCGAGTTCGTCAACAATATTATTTTTCTGATGATAAAAATACAGGCAATGGAACTCGAATTTGCTTTGATCATGAATTAAAGCGGTTTCGGGTATCAGTTTTTCCGCCCCGCCTCGACCTAGGCTTTTTATGAGGTGAAGGACTTTAATTCGTTTCGGATTATAATCTGACATAATTTCAATCCGCAAGTTGCTTTCGACAATTGACAATTGCAATTCAAATTGAGCAGCTCCTCGACATTTGCAAAATCGAGGAAATGTGGTGGGATTTAAATTATGTTATTTCTCTGCCCTTTTAGATTTCAAATCTCGAAGTCCTTCCAAATGATTTATAATTCGACCAACCTTTCCATTGCGCTGGCACAAACCCCTTTTCCAAAACAATTAGCCCTGAACTCTGAACAATGAACCCCTCAACAATTCAAATCAACATGGAATCAACTGATTTTTTACTTTCCGACCCAAGCCTTCCATTGACATTGATTCCATCCCAAACAGCTCCTTCAACTGTTGAAAATGCTGGATCAGCATCCTGAGCTCCTTCATGCTTTGAATAGGGTCATTACCAAAATTGTGTGGATGCCACCACAGATGATAGACCTCTTTCTTCTTTGCTGCAACTTCCATTTCCTTAAAAATCCTATGCAGTCGAACTTTATTAAAAGGCTGATTATTTGGATTTAAAGGTCGGAGAATCCTCGAAGCAGGTAAGATCAAAGGCTCATTTTCAAATTCTTTGATCTCGGAAATGGAAAAGGATGATTTATTACCTACTTGAAAAAAACAATCTGCAGACCGAAATAGCTTCTTTTCAAAGCTTTCATGCTGTGTCTCCTGCCAAAACCAATTCTTGGGATTTCCTCTCACATATTCATAACCCTCATCCATGCAAATTCCAAGATAGAGCTCATTGATGTGATTTCGTGGAAATACCAATGACTTCAGCCTTACCCCAAATTTTTCCTCGGCGATTTTTTGTGTGGATTGAAGGTCTTGACGAAACTGTTCTGGACTCTGGCCTCGCATCAATGTGTAATAATGAGCATAGGTATGTGAGCCAAGTTCTTGAAATGGAGTGGCTAAAATTTCACGAATCAATTCAGGTGCAAAATGAACCTCATGGCGAATTCCATTTGCCTTGGCCCATTCGTAGGCAGATAGTTTTTTGTCTCGATAAGAAGGAAGGAATTCTGGAGAATAGGATTTCCATTCATCCTCATTTTCAGCAAAGAGCATTCCCACAGTTGCCCAGGTTACCGAAATTTCATTGCGACCAAAAAGCTCCAGCATTTCGGGGATTACATATCTAGTATTTGAAAAGTACTTAGGTTTGTATCCTGTACCCACCTTATCAAAAATCCCCCATAGAAGTTCAAAGTCAAGACTAATAGTGAATATTCCGGATTGCATTATTGGTGGTGATATAAAATTCGATAGAAAAGGATGATAATAGGGGATCTCCTGCTAATAATAGCAATATCTTAATCTAAGTGCAAATTCCACTAATGAGGTTCACATCAGCCTAACTTTTTGAAATTGTATATGTCAATTATTGTTTGCTTCTCCAGAATCCAGATTTGGAATACAATTACTAAATCACTTAGCCGCAACTCTCTATTGCACCATAATTTTATTGAAAATGCTTGACAAAGGGGGTAGGGGGATTTTTCTATTGTGTATCGCTACTCTCATCAATTCAACAATTCCTCAATTCAAAAAGACAACTGCCCAACAACTAACATCCGGCACCATTTAACAATTAACAATTAATATTTAACCCTTAACAACTTCCATTGCACAATGGACTGCCGATCGTGACCAATTTAACCCTTAACCCTTATTTCTTAACACATCGATCATCCAACAATTAAACGATTCAACAATTAGTCAACTCAACAAAAGTCAATTTAACATTGAACCCTGAACTCTGAAAAATGAACCCTTCAACAATTCAACAGCTAAACAATCCTCAATGCCTCTCATAAACCATCTCAGGCTCTCTCACCTCGACATTCCCATTCTCATTGATTTGATCTAGCGTCACAAGTCGAAGCTCATTAACTAGCATCGGGTCGTACTTGGCTGCAACTCGAATGTAATTCTCCGTGAAACCATGGATCTTGCCATCCTCCACATCTTCTTCAAAAAGTACGGTGAAGGTGTTCCCCAGATTTTCCTCGTAAAACTTCCGTCGCTTCTTCTCGGATAATATTCGAAGCATTTTTGATCGCTCGTTCCTTTTCTTCAATGGCACAACCCCATCCATCTCAACAGCTCGGGTATTCGCCCGCTCTGAAAAAGTAAATACATGAAGATAGGAGATGTCCAGCTCGTTGAGAAAATTGTAGGTTTCTATAAATAATTCATCTGTTTCTCCCGGAAAACCGACAATCACATCCACCCCGATGCAGGCTTGAGGCATCAAGGTTTTGATTTTACTGACACGATCTACATATAGTTCGCGTAGATATCGTCTTCCCATTTTCCTCAAAATCGTATTGGAACCTGATTGCAATGGAATATGAAAGTGGGGGACAAAGCGCTGAGATTGGGATGCAAACTCTATAATCTCATTCGTCAAAAGGTTTGGCTCAATGGATGAGATCCTGAATCGATCAATACCTTCTACCTCATCCAAAGCATAAACCAAATCTGCAAAGCGCTCATTCCGCTTTCCATCCACAATTCCAAAATCTCCGATATTGACTCCTGTCAAGACAATCTCTTTGACATTGGTAGCAGCAATTTCTCTGGCAGAAGCCAGCACTGACTCAATGGTATTACTTCGGCTTTTGCCTCTAGCCAGCGGGATGGTACAAAAAGCACAACCATAATTGCAACCGTCCTGAACTTTCAGGAAAGTTCGAGTCCTGTCATTAATAGAGAAGGCATTATTAAAAGTAGTGGCTTCGGTGATCTCTGAAGCAAGGACTTTGGTCTCTTGCACTTTTGCAAAATCATCCAGCAACTCAATCAGGCGAAACTTTTCCGCCGCTCCCAAAACTGCATCTACACCTTCGATCTCGGAGATTTCGGTTGGTTTTAGCTGAGCATAGCAGCCAATGATCGCCACATAGGAATCAGGAGATATCTTTTTAGCCTCTTTGACTATCTTTTTACACTTCTTATCCGCATTCTCGGTGACCGAGCAAGTGTTGATGATGAAAATGTCGGGATTTTCCTGAAAATCGACTTTCAAGTATCCTTTTTCTTCGAATTGCCTGCCAATTGTGGACGTTTCGGAGAAATTTAGCTTACATCCTAGGGTATAAAAGGCTACTTTTTTCATTAAAACCAGTTTCATTGATCAGCAGCAAAGGTAATTAATCCCGATCTTTTTTCAATTCTCCAATTTTCACCTATAAAACATACTTTTTTTGACCAAATGGCTCCTAATTCACCATGTTTTATTGAAAAAAGTGGAAATTTTTCAGAAAATGACTTCAAAAATTAGCTAAAAGCTTTTTCACGTTACTATTTTTCTATTTTTGTGGGTATAATCTTAAACCACATATTGTAGAAATGGCAACACTCAGACAACAAGCCTTGGCGATGGTACAGGCCAGAAAGCGCGTCCCTGTAAATCCACCCGCTTCCAAAATCTCAGAATTCTTCGGAACGAATGTTTTTGGCACCAACCAAATGAAGCAGTCTTTGGCTCCTTCAATTTTCAAAAAAGTGATGGAGGCTGTAGACAAAGGATCGAAAATTGATTCAACTACCGCAGAAGAAATTGCCTCCGCAGTGAAAACTTGGGCGATGTCCAAAGGCGTAACTCACTACACACACTGGTTCCAACCGTTGACAGGTTCCACTGCCGAGAAGCATGACTCATTCTTTGACATGTATGCCGGAATGGAAAAATTCAAAGGTTCTGCGCTTGTTCAGCAAGAGCCTGATGCTTCCTCTTTCCCTAATGGAGGCATTCGTTCAACCTTTGAAGCTCGTGGCTACACGGCTTGGGATCCATCTTCTCCGATTTTCATTTTCGAAAAAACGCTTTGTATCCCAACTATCTTCGTTTCTTACACAGGAGAGGCATTGGATTATAAAACTCCGCTTCTCAAGTCAATGGAAGCAATCAATGAGGCTTCCTTAGCAGTTTGTCAACTTTTTGACAGAAATGTGCGCAAGGTTACTCCTTCACTAGGAGTTGAGCAAGAGTATTTTGTGATTGACAAAGCCCTCTTTGCAGCACGTCCTGACTTAGTGATGGCTGGCAGATCGGTATTCGGTCATATTCCGGCTAGAGGTCAGCAGCTTGAAGATCACTATTTCGGCACGATCCCTACTCGCGTGAAAGATTTCATGATGGAGTTTGAAATCGAAGCACTGAAATTGGGTATTCCGGTAATGACTCGTCACAATGAAGTCGCACCTGGGCAATTTGAAGTAGCTCCAATCTTCGAAGAAATCAACAAAGCAACAGATCACAACCAACTCTTGATGGATGTGATGGATAAAGTGGCTGAAAAGCATTCGTTAAAAGTTCTTTTCCACGAAAAGCCATTCGCCGGTGTCAATGGATCTGGTAAGCATAACAACTGGTCATTGATCACAGACACTGGAGTTAACCTTTTCCAACCAAGTAACTCTGCAAGAGAAAATCTTCAGTTCCTTACTTTCTTGGTAGCTACAGTAAAAGCAGTATATGATAATGCTGATTTGCTACGTGCAAGCATTGCATCTGCTGGCAATGATTATCGTTTGGGAGCAAATGAAGCTCCTCCTGCGATCATTTCTGTATTCTTGGGAGCGACACTTTCTGAATTGTTGGATGAGTTGGAGAAAAACGGAAACGTCAAAATTGAGAAAGGTGACAACATGTATATGAAATTGGGTATCTCCAAGATTCCTGAAATCATCCTTGACAATACAGATAGAAACAGAACCTCTCCTTTTGCTTTTACTGGAAATAAGTTTGAATTCCGTGCGGTAGGCTCTCAAGCAAACGTAGGCGGCCCGATGACCACACTCAATGTGATCGTAGCTGATGTGCTGAAGCAAATGCTTAAGGATATTGAGAAGGAAATGAACGCTGGAAAAGAGAAGAAAATCGCTATCGTTAATGTCCTGAGAAAATACATCAAGGACTCCAAGAAAGTAAGATTTGAAGGAGACGGCTACTCTGAAGAGTGGGCTAAAGAAGCTGAGAAAAGAGGTCTTTCCAACTTGAAGTCAACTCCTGATGCGTTAGATGTGTATGAGAAAAAAGCAACTAAGGAGCTTTTTGAGCGTCACAATGTCCTCAATTCTATCGAGGTGCATGCCCGTCATGAGATCATGCTGGAAGATTTTATCAAAAAGGTACAAATTGAAAGCCGTGTAATGGGTGACCTTGCATTGAATCATATTATCCCAACTGCGATTTTGTATCAAAATAAGTTAATCGAAAACGCGAATGGCTTGAAAGGTTTGGGCTTGGATCATTCTGCTGCTGTAGAGACGATCAAAGAGGTGTCTAAGCACATTGAATCTGTGAAGTCCAATGTTACAGCAATGGTAGAAGCACGTAAGAAACTCAACAAAGAGGAAAACGTGTCTAAGCGAGCAAAGGGATATCAGAGAGAGGTAAAGGAAGCCTATTTCGATAAGATCCGCTATGCAGTTGATAAATTGGAACTGTTGGTGGAAGACCAAAGCTGGCCTTTGGTAAAGTATCGTGAAATGTTGTTTATCCGTTAATCAACGTAAAAATTTGTGAAGATCGAAAGCCGTCCATTTGGGCGGCTTTTTTGTGTTTGGGAAGATTTTATTGGTTGACAGACGGAATGTTTTTTACTTTTACCTAAAATTGGCTTCAATGAAATATACCCTAATCGTAAGTATCCTACTATTTTTTTCTTGTTCCCAAAAGGCTGAAATCGAAAATCCTAATAATGATTCCTATCACATCATAGGATATGTCGCAGGGTGGAAAACAATCAATCCCAAAAGGATTCCTGCCGAAAAACTCACTCATATCAACTATGCTTTTGCCAATGTTGAGAATGGAATAATTTCTAATATCGAAGGAAGGGCAGAAAGTGATAGCTTAAATTTTTTAGTCCTCAATAACTTGAAAAACAGGAATCCGGATCTAAAAATATTAGTTTCCATAGGCGGTTGGACACATTCCAAAGGCTTTTCGGATGCCGTTTTGACTAAGGAAAGCCGAAAAAAACTCACTGATTCTGGAATTGATTTTCTCCTGAAATATAATTTGGACGGCCTGGACTTTGACTGGGAATATCCGGCTCTCCAAGGGGATAACAATGTTGTAAGACCGGAGGATAAGGAGAATTTTGTTGCGATGCTAAAAAGCTTTCGCGAAGCGCTGGATTCTCTTGGGAGTCTTAAGAACCAACACTATCTAAGCACCATTGCTTCTGGTGGGTTCAGAGGCTATTTGGAAGTTAATGACATAGCGGAGGCTCAGAAATACCTCGATTTCATCAACATCATGGCCTACGATTTTTATACTGCGGGAGATCAGACTACAGGTCATCATGCCAATCTTTATCCAAATGGTGCTAAAGGAAGATCCGCGCAAACGACCGTGGAAGAGCATATTGAATTTGGTGTTCCGACTGAAAAGATCGTCCTAGGAGTACCCTTCTACGGCAGAATGTGGAAAGGGGTAGATTCTAAGGATAACGGCCTTTTTCAACCTGGGAATTATGCCATGGGATTACCATATCAGCAGGTTTATGCTTTTTCTAAAAACTCCTCATACTCCAGATTTTGGGATGTAAAAGCTTGTGCCCCTTACCTTTTTTCAATTAAAGACTCTACCTGGATTACTTTTGAGGATCCTGAGTCACTTGCTTTGAAAATGAAATTTGTGAAGGAAAAAGGATTGGCAGGGGCTATGTTTTGGGAAATGGCCGAAGACAATACGGGAACTTTGCTAGAGGCGATTTACACTGAATTAAATCCAAGTTCTGAGCCAATGAAAGAATAAATGGCATTGATCGGAGTGGACATCGGAGGATCGCACATTTCAGCTGCGCAACTTAAATGGGATGGAGAGGAGGTCGAAATCATTTCTTTCCAAGAAGCAGATGTGGATACTTTTCGAAGTGTTGAAGAGATCATTTCAGATTGGGCTAAAGTAATTCGTAGGACCATTGGAATTCAAACTGATGTTCAAATCGGAATAGCCATACCCGGTCCATTTGACTATCCAAATGGAATTTCCTGGATTAAAGATCAAGGAAAAATGAAGTCACTTTTTGGTCTTTCAGTAAAAGATCTCCTCGCCAAAAGTTTGAAGATCAACCCTGAAAACATTGTCTTTACCAACGATGCTCAAGCCTTTCTATTAGGAGAAAGCATTGCAGGCGCTGGAAGGGGATATAACAATGCTATCGGTTTGACCCTCGGGACGGGTCTGGGATCAGCGATTAAAATCGGAGATGTCGTCAAGGATGCCAAACTCTGGACAGCACCCTTCAGAGAGGGAATAGCAGAAGATTATCTTGGAACAAACTGGTTCAAAAAGACGGCTCTGGAAAATTATGGATTTACTGTTTCAGGAGTTAAAGACCTGCTTTCTGAAGGTTTTGATTATGTAGTTGCAGAACAGATTTTTGCTGAGTTTGGAAAAGCCTTAGGAGAATTTCTTTCGCAATACGTGATCCGCTTGCAATGTCAAGGCGTTGTTTTAGGCGGTAAAATCGCTCGAACTTCCGACCGCTTTTTACCTTTCACCAAGTCATATCTTGATCAATTTCAGTATCCAATTGAGATTAAAATCTCCAAACTGGAAGAGAAAGCCACTTTGGTGGGGGCTTGTTTTCCTTTGTTTATCTGAATGATAAGAGGGTGTCCTAGCGTATATCTACAAAAAAACAATTCGCTTCTTAATTATTGTTCCGGTTGTATTCTTCCGGCTTTTCGGTTTCCGATTCCTTCCATTCCAGTCAGGGCATCACCCATGTCTGCACGTGCTTGATCCGCAAAATCATTAAGAATGGCCAGAATTTCTGGATTTTGTGAAGAGATATCTGTTGTCTCTCCTTTATCAATTGAGAGATCAAAAAGCTGGGGTGTTTCTAGCTTGATTTGAGAATACTTCACAGGAATCCCGTCATTTCTCATTTCAGTTCCCGGAGGTATGGTGCGGTAGGTATGGGGGAAAACCAGCTTCCATTTGCCATAAATGACCGCCTGCAGTTCATTCTTGTTGTAGTAGGCGAAATATGGCTTCAATTCTGTATTCCCACCTTGAACTAATGGCCAGATATCCGAACCATCGATTTTTAAGGTCGGAAGTTTTGAACCGGTAAGTTTTGCCAAAGTTGGTAGAATATCAATCGTCATCGCTGCTTGATCTTGCACCAAGCCTGCTGGGATTTTTCCGGGCCAAGTGAAAATGCCTGGCACTCTGATTCCACCTTCCCAAGAGGTTCCTTTTCCTTCTTTGAGTCCAACTTGCAAACCAGCATGTCCTCCGTAGGAAAGCCACGGACCATTGTCGGAAGTGAAAATGATCAAGGTATTTTCAGATAATCCCAGCTCCTCCAGCTTTTTTCGAATTTCTCCAACTGACCAATCAATCTCCATCATCACATCTCCATATGCTCCCTGTTCTGATTTCCCCGCAAACTTGTCCGAAACAAAAAGCGGCACATGAGGCATGCTGTGGGCCAAATAAAGGAAAAATGGCTTTTTCTTATTTTTTTCGATGAATTCAAGGGATTTGTAAGTGTACCAAGAGGTCAATTCTCGCTGATCTTCGAGGAACGCTATAGTTTTTTCACCTTCAATCAGTGGGAGTGGAGGATAGTAATTTCTGTTCTCAGGATGATTTGGCCACATGTCATTAGAGTAGGGTAATCCAAAAAAACTGTCAAAACCCTGCCGGGTAGGAAGAAATTCAGGATGATGGCCCAAATGCCATTTTCCAACCATACCCGTTTCATATCCACTCGTTTTAAGAGTTTCAGCTATAGTAGTTTCGGCTGGATTTAAACCGTGATTGGCAGTATGATCCAGTGCTCCATAGAGTTCAAGTCGATTGGCATAGGTGCCAGTTAGCAAAGCTGCGCGGGAAGCAGTGCAAACAGCGTGAGGAACATAGAATTGGGTGAATTTCATCCCATCTGCCGCAAGTTGATCTAGATTTGGCGTTTCCCAGCCTTCGGCGCCATAGCTGCCTAAATCGCCGTAGGCCAAGTCATCTGCAAAAATCAGGATGATGTTAGGTCTTTCTGGATTGACTTTTTCTATTTGAAATGGTTCAAATAGCAGGTTGAAAAAAGAAATAGTTGGAATTAATAAAGTGATTAACATAGCTGTCCTTGAATCATTACCAAAACCAAATTAACTGCTACACTGGAAAATCAAACGATGATTTGCCTAAAGATTCGAGATAATTTTCAATTATAAGAAAGGAAACAAAGAAATAAGGTGGATTACCCCAGCTTAGTAATGATATCATCAAATAGCTTTTCATTTACCACAGCTACTCCTCCCATTAACCCTACATCTTTTCCAAGTTGGTAAAGTGCCAGTTTAGATTTTTCTCGAGATTTGGCCATGCTGTAGATATTCAATGCCTGCTGAATAGGAGTAATGAGGTATTGATTTGCCTCGGCCACAGAACCACCGATAATGATCAGTTCAGGATTGAGAAGTTGAATCAACATCGATATTCCCCGTCCCAAATCCAATCCAGCTTCGGATAAAATGGTGATCGCACGTTGGTCTCCAGCAAGTGCCGCTTCCACCACTACTTCAGGTTCCAATTCTCCCTGGTGATCTCGTACCATTCTTGCCAAAATGCTATCCTTATCCAACTTAATAGCAGTTTCGGCCATTTTTACGATGGCTGTTCCCGAAGCCACTGCCTCGAGACAGCCTTTTTTGCCACATGAGCAGGTGGTTTCTCGGGATTCGAATATGGGAGAGTGGGAAAACTCTCCAGCAAAACCTGAAGCGCCTTGGTAGATTTTTCCATCGATGATAATTCCTAAGCCAATTCCCCAACCTATAAATAGCCCAAGGACATTTTTATAACTATGCTCCGAACCGAACTTGTATTCGGCAAGTGTCATAGCCCGAGCGTCATTTTCCAGGAAAATTTTCTTTTGAAAATGACTTTCCAGATTTTCCAATAAGGTCTTTTTGCCAAAACGAAGGTAGGTGTAGTTTACTCCTCCTACAGAATCGACCAAACCCGGCATGGAAAATCCGATTGCAATGACCTTTTCAGCGGGAATATTGGTTTTTACCAAATACTCGTCAATAATTTGACATAACTGATCAAAAGTCTCCTTTTCATTATTTAAGGTGAGCTTGTGATCTTCCTTCTCAAATGCCAACTCATGATTACATGAATAAAGGGCTAAATGCAAATTGAATTTTGAAAGATCCACTGAAAGCACATAAAATGCATTTTCGGCAAGTCTGTAAAGATCAGGTTTGCGACCTCCCTGCGATTCGGCTCTGCCTTGCTTAATCACTTCGCCTGACGTCATCAGATCGCCTAAAAGTGCATTGACAGTAGGTAGTGAAATTCCAACTTCATTGCAGATTTCACTTGCCGTGTTGGCTCCTTTGAGATAAAGGTTTTTTATAATCTTGATTTTATTGAGGTAGCTTTTGATTTCTACCACACCTTCCATTTTGGAGATGATTTCTTGAGGATTTATTAGGTTCATGGTCTGAAGTAATTCTTGAATTAAGGTAAATTTAAGACTTCAAAAAAGACTTCTTAAAAAAAATTACCTAAGGAGACCTAATTTTTCTAAGGAAATTTAATTTATCCTTGAATGGGAGATAGTTTCTGAAAAAGATTTGAAAAATTAGATACTACTCCCTGAGGACCTTTAGACTTTTGCTAAGTTTGTCTTATAATTTTTAGAAAATGAAAAAAGTAAATATCGAAGCTCACCTGAGCAAAGCCGAAGTTTTTGAAATCGTTGAAGGATATCTCGCCAAATTGGGATTTGTGATATCATCAAAAGACATGGATCGTCCTTGGGGAGGTTTTTTTGTTTTGGATGAAGCTCAGATCAAAAAATTTAGCACTGAATTCTTTGCCGAAGTGGAGTTATCAGAATCTCAACTGAAGCAAAAGCTAAGTCCAAAATTCCTCCTTGTTGCACCAGGAGCAAGGCTTTCCTGGCAATATCATCACAGAAGGGCTGAGCTTTGGAAATTGATTGCAGGACATTCCGCCATTGCTAGAAGTCATACTAATGAACAAGGTTCTGTAGAGCAAATGCTGCCAGGTCAAGTGGTTTCTTTAGATAAAGGAGAACGTCATAGGCTTATCGGAACAGATAATTGGGGAGTGGTAGCAGAGATTTGGATGCACTCAGATCCTGAAAATCCTTCGGATGAAAATGACATCGTCAGGTTGCAGGATGATTACGCCAGAAAATAAAGAAGCTCGGGGGTTTGCCCCGAGCTCTAAAAATTTAATATATTGGTCCGTAGCTCAATCACCCTTAAAATAATCAATCAAAGTTTAAAAAACCGACTGCGGACAAGTCCAAAGAAGTAACTGAAATTAAGTATAAAGAATTAAAATTCAAATCTTTACATTTAAAAATTACTCCCTGAGGGTCAAAATGTGCCCTGAGTATCCTAGAGCTTATCGATTTTTTTTGCGATTTCTTCCGCTTCGGCTATGAGTTTATCAGCAGCGGTACGATTGGAGTGTGAAAGCTTGTGAGCATCTGAGAGCATCTTAGCATAAGACTCCTGAAGCTTTTCTTTTTCTGTTTTTTTCTTGAATAGTCCGAACATAGTTTTTGATTTTAAAAGTAAACCGATCAATAAACTCAATGTTCAACTAGATAGACTTGTCAGTTAGCTTGAACTATTTCATCATTTTTGAAATTGATCAAATCCTCAAGTCTCCCAGCAGGATTATAATACCTCCAAGGACCTTCTTTTTTACCATCAATCATAGCCCCTTCTGAAGCTTTTCTGCCATTCTCGTGAAAGAATGTCCACAACCCGTCTGCCTTGCCTGATTTAAAAGTTCCTTCGGATTCCTTTTGACCATTGGTGTAGTAGGTGATTCTGGTGCCATCCCCATCTTTTAGTGTCCCTTTATCTAGCTTGGTTTGGCCATTATAAGAGAAATAATCCCCGACGTTCTTTAATCGGCCATTTTCCCAATATTCCTCCTGGGTCAATTGTTTGTTATCATAAAAAAGTCCCCAGATTCCATCCTCAAACCCCAGATTATAAGACCCAACTGATTTCAGCTGTCCACCATCATAGTAATAAAACCATTGACCTATCTCCATTCCGAGACTATATTCTCCCTCTGCGACCAAGATTCCGATTTTATTAAAATACTTCCAAAGTCCTGTCTTAAGGTCATTTCTGTATTCTCCGATCGAATAGATTTCTCCGTCAGGGAAAAAGTTTTTCCAAATCCCCGTTTTAGCGCCACTTTGATATTGGCCTTGGACAGAAATTTGACCGGAACTGTGGTATTCTAGGTATTCGCCTACCGGCACACCCAATTCGTATGTTTTACGCTTGGATAAGGCTTTATTCGGAAAGTACTCCTCCCAAACCCCAATCCCTATGTTGTTCTTATATCTCTCGATTCTGGCTAATCTCCCTGTCTGATAATAATATTTCCAGTCTCCGGTCTTATTCCCAAACTGATCATAAAACTCCTCTGCTTCGAGCGTTTTTGTTCCTGGGAAATATCGCTTCCATTCACCGACCTTTTCACCATTTTTATAATTCCCTTCTTCCCAGGTTAGGGTTAAGGCTAACTTCTTAAAAGTACCTTCAAGTTGCCCCTTTGAATAGGTCGCTTCGGTAATAATATTTCCATCAGGATCGAACTCCTGAAAAGCTCCATCCCGAAGCCCATTTCTGTAAAATTCCCGAATAGCCAACTCTCCAAAATCATAGAAAGTGACCCATTGGCCGATTCTTAGTCCGTTTTCATATTGTCCCTCTATTTTTACTTGAGTTGGATCGACGTAGTTGGGAACACCCGTTTTTCCATAAAATTCCATGTATTTGCCTACCAAGACACTATCCTGAAAAATCACCTGCTTTTTCAAAGCTCCATCTTGATCATAAAATTGTGCCGGTCCAAATAGCTTCCCATCACGGTATTCAGCGGTCTCAGCACGTTTTCCATTTGTATAATATTTGGTCCATGAGCCATTTCTTGTTCCACTTGAAAAAGTGCCCTCAGCTAGTAACGTGTTAGTTTTTGGATTGTAAAATTTCCAAAGACCCTCTCGTTGATTATTTGTGACTACACCAGTTGCTAACAAAGTAGAGTCAGCATTGAACTGCTGGATCAATTTCGATTCCTGCGAGAAGCCTGAAAAATAAAAGAAGGTAAAAACTGCCAAAAGCAAATATCTCATGTCTCGTTGGTTTCGGTTATGACCATTCAAATTCTAGATCTTTCGATCAACTAAATGGATTCGGAATGATTTTACGTACGAATGCGAATCCTGTTTAAAATTAAATTAATTCTTGCTTTGTTCTTATGAAAGTCACAGAATACCAAGGATTTTTTTTAGCTCAATTTTGAGATTATCCTGGAAAATGGAGGGTTCGGGATCTACTTTGAATTCTCGAATCCAATGATTGAACTCAAGCTTAGCATTCCTTATGATATTGATATCCTCGGTAAGATTGTGGTTTAAAATCAAATCTGGATAGTCCCATTGGTTTTCGCTCAA
>CAYTXN010000013.1:0-1274 GCA_964441195.1 uncultured Limnohabitans sp. | reverse complement strand
TCAGCATTCAGCCAAAGGTCAAGATCAATCGATTTTTGGAGGGAATCCATTTTTACCAGCGCAAAAGGGCAGAAGCCCATGCAAATCCAGAACCGAATGCAGCCAAACAGACTAGGTCTCCCTCTTTCAACCTGCCCTGTTCCCAAGCTTGGGAAAGAGCAATTGGTATTGTCCCGGCTGTTGTATTTCCCAAGTACATGATATTGTTAAAAACTTTCTCGTCTGGTAGTTGAAGTTTTTGCTGAATGTATTGGCTGATTCTCAGGTTTGCTTGATGTGGAACAAGGAGATCGAGGTCTTCTTTGGTCATTCCATTATGATCCAATGCTTCTTTGATTACTTCCATAAAGCGCACAATGGCATGTTTGAAAACTGCGTTTCCGTTCATTTTAACAAAAAAATCACCCCGGTCTATCATTTCTTGAGAGAGTCTCACTTTTCCACTACTACTTGGAGCAATGCAGTATAATTCCTCTGCAAACGATCCGTCGGAATGAAGATGCGTGCTTAAAATACCAGGTTGTTCTGATTCAACGGCACCCAAAACTACCGCACCAGCCCCATCTGCGAAAATTATAGCACTGGACCGACCCTCATCACTTTTGTCCAAAGCCGAGGATTGAATTTCAGCTCCAACTACAAGGATTTTTTTGTACATCCCTGTTTTAATAAATTGATCCGCAACGGATAATGCATATATAAAACCCGAACATGCATTTTTAACATCTAAAGCTCCAATTGTTGATATCCCTAGCTCGCGCTGAAGCAAAACGCCATTTCCCGGAAGAAAATAATCGGAGGTCACCGTTGCGAAAACGATGAATTCGATTTCTTTTGGATTAACTCCCGCTCTTTCCATTGCCATCCGACTAGCTTTGACAGACATATTGGTCACCGTATCTACTCCCGGTGTGTACCAGCGGCGCTCGTGGATCCCGGTCCGCTCCACGATCCATTCGTTGCTGGTATTCATCATTTGGGAGAGTTCGGCATTGGTTACAATACGCTCAGGCACATAATGACCAGCTCCAAGGATTCGGGATTTTTTCATCTGCTATTTGGGTCTATGGTAATAAAAATCAAACGGATCGCCAATATCGGTACTAGAAGGCAATCCCACAAAAAAGCATTTACTCAAGAAATTGTTTTTGTTTGTCTGTCTGCTTTCTTTCTACCAACCAAATTATAGAAGGTTTATAGTAAGTCTCCCTTTCTGTGGACTCCGACACGCCTGGGCGCCCATGACTTAGCAAACAAGTGTCGTCTGTGAACGA
>CAYTXN010000012.1:0-24666 GCA_964441195.1 uncultured Limnohabitans sp. | reverse complement strand
TCAGCCCAGGAGTTTTTGCGATTTTCTTCTTTGGAGTTTTCTGGAAAAAGACCACCTCCAATGCCGCCCTAGTCGGTGCAGCTTTGAGTATTCCACTTTCTGTGGTTTTAAAAATTGTATTCCCGGATTTACCATTCCTTGATAGAATGGGCGTGGTATTCCTGGTTTTGGCGGCCTTGATGATCATCATCAGTTTGATAGAAGGAAAAGGAAAAGATCATCCAAATAGCATTGAAATCAATTCTGAGCTATTTAGTACAAGTACAGGATTTAAAATTGGTGCTATTTTGATCGCCGGAATCATTGCGGGACTTTACACCATCTTCTGGTAAAAATTATTATGAGAAAATTACTATTAGGACTTGATATTGGCAGTTCCTCTGTAAAAGCATCCCTACTTGATGCCAGTACAGGTAAGTCAATTGCGTCCAAAGCTTTTCCCGAAGAGGAAATGACCATCAATGCACCACAAACTGGCTGGGCTGAACAGGATCCAGAAATGTGGTGGAAGTATGTCAAAGAAACGATTGCCTTTGTAAGTCAAAAAGCAGAAGTCAAAAAAGGAGAGCTGAAAGGGATAGGAATTGCTTATCAAATGCATGGACTGGTCTGTGTGGACAAAGATCAGAAGGTCCTTCGTCCATCGATCATCTGGTGTGATAGTCGTGCCGTCGAAATTGGAGATAAAGCGTTCAAAGGACTTGGAAAGGATTATTGCCTTCCTCATTTGCTGAATTCTCCGGGGAATTTTACGGCTTCAAAGCTTCGTTGGGTCATCGAAAATCAACCTGAGATTGCAGCCAAAATCCATAAAATCATGCTTCCGGGTGATTTCATCGCTATGAAGCTGAGTGGAGAGATTCTGACTTCTGAGACTGGTCTTTCCGAAGGGATTTTCTGGGATTTCAAAGCAAATGGTTTGAGTGAAAAGCTGCTGAAGCAAATGGAAATCCCGAAAGAATGGATTCCAGAGGCAGTTCCTTCGTTTTCCATTCAAGGAAAAGTAAATGCAGCAGGCTCCAAAGAATCAGGAATTGAAGCCGGGGTGCCGATTTCGTATCGAGCAGGTGATCAGCCAAACAATGCCTTTTCACTTCAAGTATTAAAGCCCGGAGAACTTGCAACCACAGCAGGTACCTCGGGTACAGTATATGGAGTTTGTGATACACCGCTTTATGATCCTCACTCCAGAGTCAATACCTTTGTCCATGTCAACCATTCGAAGAAAAATCCTTCCTATGGCGTGTTACTTTGTGTAAATGGCACTGGAATTCTCAACTCATGGCTTAAAAAAGTCATGGGTGGTAAGTGGATCGCATATGAAGAAATGAATTCCTTTGGAAATGGCGCACCAATTGGATCTGAAGGTTTGACTTTTATTCCATTTGGAAATGGGGTAGAGCGAATAATGCAAAACAAGCCTGTGGGAGCACATTTACTTGGCCTCGATTTGCTGAAGCATGACAAAAAACATGTGGTCAGGGCTGCTCAGGAAGGTATAGTTTCATCCCTAACCTATGGTTTTCGAATCATGAAAGACATGGGAATGAACCTCAAAACTGTAAAAGCAGGCAAAGCCAATATGTTCCTGAGTCCGCTTTTTAGAAAGACATTTGTTCAGATGAATAATGTCAATCTAGAACTCTATGATACGGACGGAGCACAGGGTGCCGCAAGAGGAGCTGGCATCGGGGCAGGAGTGTTTGGCTCAGAAACAGAAGCTTTTGAAGGATTGAGTTTATTGGAAACTTTGGAACCCAATCCAGCTTTTAACCAACCTTACCAAGATGCCTATGCACAATGGGAAGGCAAATTGAATGAAATACTAAAATCCGGCCTTGCCGGTTAATCAATACCTATTTACCTAAATAACCAAGAGAACTATGGCTAAGACCTATTTTCCAACTATCGGCAAAATCCCCTTTGAGGGAAGAGAAAGTGATAACCCGATGGCATTCCACTATTATGACGAAAATCGAATAATTGCTGGAAAGACCATGAAGGAGCATTTTAAATTTTCAATCGCTTACTGGCATTCCTTCTGCGGCACGGGTGGTGATCCATTTGGACCGGGCACGATTTCTCATCCTTGGGATGCAAATCCGGATCCTATCCAGCGTGCAAAAGACAAAATGGATGCAGCTTTTGAATTCACTTCCAAAATTGGAGCAGAATATTACTGTTTCCATGACATCGATTTGATCGATGAGGGACCGACTTTGGCAGATTACGAAAAGCGAATGCAGATCATCACGGATTATGCTTTGGAGCATCAAAAAGCCTCCGGAATCAAATTGCTTTGGGGAACTGCAAACGTATTCAGCAATCCTCGCTACATGAATGGAGCATCTACCAATCCCAACTTTGACGTGTTGGCGTTTGCAGGTACTCAAGTGAAAAATGCGCTGGATGCCACCATCAAGTTGAGTGGAGAGAATTATGTGTTCTGGGGTGGTAGAGAAGGCTATATGTCCTTGCTCAATACTGAAATGAAGCGTGAAACTGAGCATTTGGCTAAATTCCTGACCCTAGCTCGAGATTATGCCCGAAAGAACGGTTTCAAAGGAACTTTCTTCATTGAGCCTAAGCCAATGGAGCCTACCAAGCATCAATACGATTATGATGCGGCCACAGTGGTTGGATTCCTGAGACAGTACGGGTTGGACAAAGATTTCAAATTGAATCTTGAAGTGAATCATGCAACACTTGCAGGACATACGTTCCAGCATGAATTGCAAGTAGCCGCCGATGCGGATATGCTTGGAAGCATCGACGCCAATAGAGGAGATTACCAAAATGGCTGGGATACCGATCAGTTTGCACTCAACCTTCAAGAACTTGCCGAATCCATGCTAGTCATCTTGACTTCAGGCGGAATCAAAGGTGGAGGAGTCAATTTTGATGCGAAAATCAGAAGAAACTCCACCGATCCTGAAGATCTATTCTTGGCGCACATCGGATCAATGGATGCCTTTGCAAGAGGCATGCTGATCGCAAGCGATATTTTGGAAAAATCTGATTACTTGGAGCGAAGAAAGAATCGCTATGCGAGCTTTGATTCGGGTAAAGGAAAAGCTTTTGAGGAAGGAAAACTCACTTTGGAAGACCTTAGAAACTATGCCTTTGAAGTTGGCGAGCCTAAGCAAATCAGCGGCAAGCAAGAATATTTCGAAAACCTGATCAACCGTTTTATTTAAGAAAATCAGGTCTAAAATTTAAGTCCGGCTGGGGTCTTCCTTGGTCGGACTTTTTTTATTGTATTTGATGGTGATATACCGATTTTTTCAAAAAGTGATAGGCTTACCAATGGATTTTTTCAAAAAGCCCATCCCAAGAACTAGGTCATTTATATAATTTCTGCTTTTTTTAAGAATTCTTGACGCAGTTTTGGGGAATATTTTACTTGAAGAATTTAGACTGAGCTTCGTACAGTGTTGAAAAAGGAAATGGGCAGAATTAGACTGTATATACTTTTAATAATTGGTTTTGGATGGGTAATGATATCCCAGGATACCAATGCTCAATCTCAGTCTGAGGAGTTGGTTTTCAGGAATTTGGATCAGGACTTGGGACTTTCTAACTCCAATGTGCTTTCTATCCTTCGTGATTCCAAAGGTATGATGTGGTATGGTACAGCCTACGGACTTTATCGCTACGACGGAACCCGAATTAAAGCTTTTTTCAACTCCAAGGATTCAACCTCCATTACACACAATACCGCAATTAAACTCGCTATCGGGCCTGAAGATCAACTTTGGGTCAAAAACGTCAATGGACTTTTCGATGTGTTTGATTCCGAAAGAGAATCATTTACTAGGGGATCAGCTAAGTATGTCGCGCGATATAATCTTGCCTCAGAATCCATCGGCATGCTTATGAAAGATCGGCAAGGTCGATTTTGGTTCACTCACCCAAATGACGGGATCAGTATTTATGATCCAAAATCCAAGAAAACCCATCATCTCACTGAAGGAAATGAAAGTGGTAGACTTGCCTCCAATCAAATTGCAGCGATTGCAGAATCCCCTGATGGGTTGGTTTGGTCAGTTAACCTTGCGGGATTAGTGGAATTAATCGATCCTAATCAGCTCATTGTTACCAAATCCCTTCAAATCTCAAAATCCAAAATACCTGTCTCGGCAAACTATGAATTGGTGATGGATTCGGATGGCGATGCTTGGGTTTTTGATCCTGAGCGAGATTTGGGAGTAATTTGGATCGATGGATTGACCAATGAAATCAGAGTAAACCGGGAAAATGAGGGGGTATTCAGATTAAATAATGACATGGTAAAAGCTGTGGTCGAAGCCAAAAAGGGTCAAATATGGCTTGGTACTGACCATGGAGGCATCAACATCATCAATAAGAAAAATAAGACGGTCAGATTTTTTGACAACGAAAATTCTTTGGATGCCAACATCCCTCATAATGTGGTCTATGCGTTATATAAAGATCCCGAAGATATCATTTGGATTGGCACACATAAGAAAGGTGTTTCATATTACCATCAGGGCTTGCTTCGCTTTTCTCATGTCAGAAAGAATTTCTCTGAAACGCAGTCTCTGCCATTCAATGACGTCAATGCATTCGTGGAGGATAGTCTCGGAAATCTCTACATCGGAACGAATGGAGGAGGATTGATTTTTCATGATCGCAAATCAAATCAGTATACACAATTTCGACATGATCCAAATAATCCAACTAGTGTCACAGGCGATGTGATTGTTGATCTATTGATAGATCATGAAGGGGTTTTATGGATCGGAACCTATCTGAATGGTTTAGGGAAATTTGACGGAAAAACATTCACTAATTATTTGCATAAACAAGGTGAGTCAACTGGAATCCCCGGTCCCAATATTTGGAAGCTTTTCGAAGACAGTAAAAATCGAATTTGGGTTGGGACTTTAAGGTCGGGAATGGCGATGCTGGAGCCTGACCGAAAAACCTTTCATAACTATCCTGCTGGAAGTCCGCCTTTCACACCCCATAATCAATACATCACAGGTTTTGCCGAGGATCAAGCCGGAAACATCTGGATCGGTGGTGGAAGTGGCTTGAATGTGATCAATTTTGAAAAGAAAACCACTGCCTATTATTCTGAATCATCAGGAAACGGACTCAAAGAATCTAATACCACAGACGTCTTTGCGGATTCTGAGGGCATAATCTGGTTTACAACTCAAAACGGCCTCCATTATTTTGATCAAAAAGACAGTGTGTTTATACATTTTGGGGAGGATGAGGGACTACCCTCCAATTACCTCGTGGATATGCTAGAGGATGAAGAACGAAATTTTTGGATCAGCTCTCAGAAAGGTCTTTCCTATGCGCAGGTAAATCGAAATGTCCAGCCCTTTCAAATCACATTTCAAAATTTTGACCAAAAGGATGGACTTCAAGCCTCACTTTTCAACAAAAACTCTGCTCTGAAAACCAGCAATGGCGAATTGATTTTTGGGGGGCCGAATGGCTACAACATCTTCAAATCTGAAAACTTCGCATTCGAGCAAAATAATCCACGGGTTATTTTTACAGACTTACAGCTATTCAATGTGTCTGTTGCAGTAGGGGAAAAAATCGGCAATCGGATTCCGCTCGAAAAATCATTGGAAAACACTGAAAAGCTGGTGCTCAGACATGATGAAAATATGTTCAGCATCGGTTTTAGTGCCTTGAATTTTCTTTACCCTGAAAAAAACAAATACCGATATAAATTACTGGGTTTCAATAATGACTGGATTTACCTCAATGATGATTTGGCTAAAGTTACTTTTACCAATCTAGACCCAGGAAAATACACACTAGTAGTGCAGCCGGGGACAGTTTTAGATGGTTGGGGCACTTCCGAATATTCCTTGGAAATCGAGATTTTAGCTCCATTTTGGAAAACACCATTGGCGTATTTCCTTTATTTTATCACTGTAGTTGGGATTATATACTATTTCAGAACCCAGTTACTCAACCGTCAAAAAGAGAAGTTTGAGCGAGAGAATGCTATCCGTGAAGCGAAGCGAGTTCAGGAATTGGATAAGCTCAAAACCAAGTTTTTCACCAATTTAAGTCATGAGTTTAGGACGCCATTGTCTTTGATTTTGACCCCAGCAGAACATCTATTGGCCGAGTCTAAGGATCAGGCTCTTTCCGGCCAGTATAAAATCATCCAGCGAAATGCCCGGCGTTTGTTGAAATTGATTAATCAACTTCTCGATGTGAAAAATGTCGACAAAGGTGCCTTGGCTTTTCATCCTTCTGAGGGAGATATTGTTCAATTCGTTAAGGAAAGCATTTCGGATTTCAAGGAGCTTTCTGAAAATCAGCACATTTCCTTAAGTTTTGAAAGTAGCTCTGATTCACTTCAGGCAATTTTTGACCCAGATAAGTTGGAAAAAATCATTTTCAATTTGCTCTCAAATTCTTTCAAATTCACTCCTGAAGATGGAAAGATTCATGTCAAAGTTGAGATTTTCGAGGAGACGGAGGAGCATGCCATTCTTTCACTTTCTGTGGCTGACAGTGGGGTTGGGATTTCTTATGAAGATCAGGACAAGGTTTTCGATCGGTTTTACACTACTGAGGGTCATGGACAGCAGTTGAATCAAGGAAGCGGGATTGGGCTTTCATTGGCTCAGGATTTTGCCAAGATCATGGGAGGAATTCTTGATGTCCAAAGCGAACCTGGAAAAGGCTCAAAATTTACTTTGACAATGCCGCTCGGGTTGATTTTGCAAGAGGAGGATGAAGAGGAATTGAAAACCGAAACTTCAAATTCGACATCCAAGAAAGATTGCATTTTGATCGTAGAAGATCATCGGGAGTTCAGAAACTACCTTAAAGATTGCCTGATTGATAATTACCAGGTAATTACAGCTGCCAATGGGGCGGAAGGCTTGGAAATTGCCCGGCAAGTCATCCCTGATTTGGTGATTTCGGATTGGATGATGCCGATGATGGATGGGGAGGAACTCTGCAAGAAGATCAAAGGAGATATCAAGACTTCACACATTCCGGTGGTTTTGCTTACAGCGAAAAAGTCCGAAGAAAACTTGCTCAGAGGTTTGGATAGTGGTTGTAACCTCTACTTGACCAAGCCTTTTAACCTAGAAGTCCTTCAGCTGAATGTTAAAAACATTCTCCGCGAGCGGAATATGAAGCAGGAGCAGAACCGAAGAAAAATTGAAATCAATACCTCGGAAGTGGAAGTAGTTTCTATGGATGATCAGTTGATTCAAAAAGCGGTTGCTTTGGTTGAACTTCATCTCGAAGATCCACTTCTCTCGGTGGAGTTTTTGAGTAAAGAACTTGGGATGAGTAGGGTTCATCTTTATAAGAAGTTACAATCACTCACGGGTAAAAGTCCAATCGAATTTATCCGCTTAATTAGACTTCAACGGGCAGCCCAATTGCTGGTCAAGAGTCAATTGTCGGTCTCTGAAGTAGCCTATAAAGTGGGGTACAACAATGCCAAATATTTTGCTAAGCAGTTTAAGGCAGAATTTGAGATGTTGCCTTCCGAATTCGCCTCTAAATCTCAAATTCTAGCCTCAGACTAGATTTCCAGCTGGTATTTTACTTTTGACACCCCTAATAGAAACAATTGCTACCCGTCGCTCTGGATAGATAGGTCTATACTTGCCTATCGATTAACAACCTGACCCATGCAACTATTCTTCTTTATTGCCCTGACCTTGCTTACTTCATGTTCGGAGGCTTCAGTGTCAGCAACAAATCTTCCAATTGACAATCCACCTTCAGAGGTCTCAACACAACAATTTTTCGGGCAATTGAAAGTTAAATCCGGACAGCTGAGTGATGCGGACGGAAATGCGGTAATGCTAAGAGGAGTCAGTTTAGGCTGGCACAATTGGTGGCCTAGATTCTACAACGATTCTGCTGTGAAATGGCTCAAAGATGATTGGAATGTAAATATCGTCCGAGCTGCAATGGGTATAGATCCAAATGGGGCGTATTTGGATAAACCGGATTTTGCCATCGAAAAAATGAAAGCCGTCATCGATGCTGCTATCGAGGAAGATCTTTATGTGATTATCGATTGGCACAGTCATAAGCTACACTTGAATGAGGCCAAGGCATTTTTTGCAGAAATGGCAAAGACATATGGTCAGCACCCCCATGTGATTTATGAACTTTACAACGAACCTATTGATGATTCTTGGGAAGAAGTAAAGGCCTACAGTGAAGCCATCATCACTGAAATCAGGAAGCATGATCCTGACAATATTATTTTGGTTGGTTCACCTACTTGGAGTCAAGATCTTCACTTGGTTGCCCAGAATCCCATATTGAACCAAGAAAACATCATGTATGTCCTTCATTTCTATGCAGGAACTCACAAAGAAAGCCTGAGAAATAGAGCAGAGGCTGCCTTGAATGCCGGACTTCCGATTTTTGTGTCAGAATGTGCGGGTATGGAGGCTTCTGGTGACGGTGCGATTGATCAGGCATCTTGGAATACTTGGCTCAACTGGATGGAAAGTAAAAAAGTGAGTTGGATTGCTTGGTCAATTGCAGACAAGGATGAGACTTGTTCGATGTTACTTCCAAGTGCTGCGGCAACTGGAGGTTGGACTCCCGCTCAAATCAAACCTTGGGGTCAACTAATTAGGGAAATTTTGAAAAGTAAGTAAGTCGGTTTAAAATCTTCATTAACTGAATTTTTGGTTTTAAATGAAATTTTAGGTTTTGGCCCGCGATCTTTTATGAAAAAATACTGGAAGTCTTAAGTTTTTAGCATTTTGAAAAAGTTGGAAATTTGAAGATTTGAGGGGTTTTTGACACTTTTTTCTCCTGGTTAACATTTGACACCCTTAATGAAAACATTTGGACACCCTCAGATAAAAACAGGCGATTTACATTTATTCGGATCAAAGCAATAAGCCCAAAAACTGGATCCCTCAATATCACTTTGAATTTGCATCAGGTGCAAATCATACCTGTGGATTAAAAGAAATTGAGGGACTCGTCAGTTAATTTTTGGGGATAGCGCTGCGATTTTTTCTTCCTAAAAACCAACTGATATGCAAGCACTACATCCGCCACCAGAGAATTTATCTCCCTTGGAAAATGCCTTTTCCATTACTTATCTATTATCAAATTTCTTACAATTAAACCCTTCATGATGAAAAAACTATTACCACTATTGCTCATGCTTCTGGTGGGTGTGGTTCAAGCTCAGGTGACCGTGCGAGGCACTGTCAAATCCTCGGGTGACGGATTGACACTTCCCGGAGTTACGGTTTTGGTCAAAGGTACCACTACCGGTGTAGCATCTGATGGAGATGGAGCCTATTCCATTTCAGTACCCAACTCAAATTCTGTGTTGGTTTTTAGCTTTATCGGCTTCAAATCCCAAGAAATTATGGTTGGAAATCAATCCGTAATCGATATCACTCTAGAAGAAGACATGTCTTCATTGGATGAGGTGGTAGTCGTGGGATATGGTACCATGAAAAAGCGCGATATGTCAAGTGCGCAAGTTTCAGTTTCCTCTGAAGATATTGAGCGTACGGTCAATACGACAGTTGAGCAAGCCCTTCAAGGTCGTGCTGCTGGTGTTTACGTGACTCAAAACACAGGTGCTCCCGGAGGAGGTATATCTGTAAATATTCGTGGTGTCAATTCGATTGGCGGTACCAATGAGCCACTCTATGTGATTGACGGCGTTCAGATTCAGCCTCAAACGGTTTCATTTGGTGCCACTGCCGGTACCAACCCGCTTGCAGGTCTTAACCCAAGTGATATTGAATCCATGGAAATACTTCAGGGACCATCCGCTACGGCGATATATGGATCCAGAGGTACAAATGGTGTAATCATGATTACCACCAAACGTGGTAAGGCGGGTCAAACAAAAATCAGCTACAATTATCTCTACAGTTTGCAGGATAAGCCAGATCCATTGGATGTCATGTCGCTCAATCAATATGCGACTATGGTAAACGAAATCAATGAAATCACCGGAGGTACACCTCCAGCAGCATTTCTTGATCCGAGTTTACTTGGAGAAGGTACCAACTGGCAAGATGCTTTGTTCAAAACAGCTGGTCTTAATAAGCATACACTTAACCTTTCCGGAGGAACTGAGGCTACTCAATTCTTTATATCAGGTGAATACTTTAATCAGGAAGGTATCGCTATAGGATCCTCTTTCGACAGATATTCTATCCGTGCAAACGTTGATAACCAAACCAGAAAGTGGTTGAAAATCGGAATGAATATGCAGTTGTTCCATACAGATGAGCAACTGGCAACCGGTAGCTCTGATGTGATTAACAATGCGATCCAGATGGCTCCAAACATTCCGGTAACCAATCCTGACGGTTCATGGGGTGGAGCGGATCCAATCAACGGTTCCAGTCTTCAGTTTACACCACCTAACCCTATTGCCTTGGCAAACTTGCTTGATCGATCTTTCATGAGAAGAGGTGCTTTGGGTGGATTTAATATCGAAGTGAATCTGGTTGAAGGCTTGAAATTCAGAACCATGGTAAATGGTAATGTGAATTACAACAATGGACATTTCTTTACTCCGACCTATCGACTAGGATCAGTGACCAATGATATCAATCAATTGAACAAAAACACGGATACTAGTTTCGGTTGGAACTGGAGTCAAATTTTAACATACAGCAAAGTTTGGGGAAAGCATGCATTAGATGTAATGGCTTCTCATGAAGCTCAGGCTAGTCAATATGAGTATATGAATGCTGGGCGAGTAAACTTTTCTTCCAACGATCTGGCAGAGCTTGGACTAGGTTCTGCGCAGGGTGCTACCAATAGCGGCGGTGCAGGTCACTGGGCGATGGAGTCTTTCTTCGGACGTGCCAATTATACCTTCAATGAGAAGTATATCGTCCTTGCTGCATTCAGAGCTGATGGTTCTGCAAACTTTGGCCCTGAAAACAGATGGGGTTATTTCCCTTCCGTGTCAGCTGCATGGAGAGTTTCTGAAGAAAACTTTCTGAGTAATGCTTCATGGATGGACGAATTCAAAATCCGTTTCGAAACAGGTCTTACAGGTAATCAGGGAAATGCCAATGCGATTTTTGCGCCATTGAGCTCACCGAGTGTTCCTACTCCTTGGGGTAGTGGCTTCTTGGTTTCAAGATTTGGAAATCCAGCCTTGAAATGGGAAGAAACTTCAACCATCAACCTTGGTTTCAACTTGAACATGTTTAATAACAGAGTTCAAATCGAGGCTGATTTTTACTTAAAGAAAACTGACAACCTACTGCTTCCAAATCCACTTCCTTGGTATATGGGAACTTCAGGTGAGGGAAGTATCGGAACTCCAACTGTAAACATTGGAGCTCTGGAAAACAGGGGTTATGGTGTTACCATTAACACGGTAAATATTGAAAACAGAGGAAATGGCTTTACTTGGAACTCCAACTTCAACTTCTCAGGATTTAGAACTGAGGTAACCAAGTTTTTCTCCGAAACAGCATTCATCGACCGTACTGCTTGGTTCATGAATAACTTCACGCAGCGGGCTGTACCTGGTCAAGCGCCATGGTTATTTTATGGGTACAAGGCTGACGGCATCTTCCAAACTGTAGAAGAAGTACAATCAAGTGCGCGTCCTGTAGATAATTCCGGTAATCCTCTTCCTGTAGGTCCTAATGGTATTTTCGTGGGTGATATCAAATATGTAGATATCAATGGTGATGGCGTGATCGATGAGCGTGATCAGACTTTCATCGGTAATCCTTGGCCTAAATTCACCTTTGGTACCACACAGCAATTTGGTTACAAAAATTTCACCTTGGATGTTCTCCTGACTGGATCATTAGGTAACGATATCTACAACTACAATAGATTCAATAATACCAATCCAAACAACGTGAACTTAGGTAGAAACATGCTTTTGGAAACGTATGGCTATTCTAGAATAGACATGGACGGATCAGGAAATCCATTCATTACCAATCCAGAGAGCAACATTCCTAGAATTAATGTGACCGACCTAAATGGTAACGGCATCAGAATCTCAGACAATTTTGTCGAGGATGGAAGTTATGTCCGAGTGAAAAACATTCAATTGGGTTACTCTGTCCCATCTTCAATCATAGGAAAGCAGAATGCAATTCAAGGTGCAAGATTCTCAATCGGAGTTCAGAATGCTTTCACCTTCACCAAATACACTGGATTTGATCCAGAAGTAGGTGCATATGTGGGTAATAACGTCTCTGCTGGGAATCAGATGATTGGTGTTGATTATGGAAGATACCCTCTGACCAGAATGTACACTGTGAGTTTAGGTCTTGACTTCTAATCAGAAAAATGAAAATGAATACAAACATGAAAATCCGAAATATGATTGCAGGAGCGGTGCTCTTGCTAGGCGGACTGGTAGGTTGTTCGGAAGATTTTCTGGATAGACCACCATTGGATGCCATTGTAGATGCAAACTTCTACAAGACAGATGATCAAATTCTTGCTAGTTCAGCACCACTTTATAACTTGGTTTGGTTTGCTTACAATGACAAAGCAAGTCACGGAATTGGTGATGCAAGAGGTGGGATCCTTACAACAGGTTCTTATCAACTGGAGAATGTAAGATTTAATACTACAGGTGAGACACCCGAAAATGGTGCCTCTTGGAGAGCATTCTATAACGTTGTCGCTCAATCCAACTCATTGATTAACAATATCAATCAATTCGTTGGACCGAATGTCACCGAACGAATCAAAAATCATGGTATTGCTGAAGGCAGATTCATGAGAGGTTTGGCTTATTCCTACTTGGTTCAAAACTGGGGACCGGTTCCGATTATTACCAATAACACAGCTTTGCTTCAGGACACGACAATTGCAAGAAATACTGAAGAATCAGTTTGGCAATTTATCATCAAGGACTTCAGATATGCTGCTGAAAACCTTCCTGAAAATGCTGTTTTAAATGGTCGTTTGACCAAATGGAGTGCTGAAGGATTGCTTGCCAAGATGTACTTGACAAAAGCAGGTGTCAGTGGAACAAGAAATCAATCAGATCTTGACTCTGCTGCATATTTTGCAAAAAGAGTCATTGATAACAGTGGTGCTGAATTGGTAGCGGAGTATGAGGACCTATTCAAGACCCAAAACAATGGGAACATAGAAACACTCGCTGCACTTCAGTGGGTTTACAATGCCGCCCAAGCGGGTCAGTGGGGTGCTCAAAACTCCGTGCAGGCTTTTTTGGCCTTCGGTTCAGAAATCACCGGATTCGGTGACGGATGGGGTGGAGACATTGGAGCATCGAAGTGGATGCTGGACATGTATGATGATTTGGTCTTCGACAAAAGAAGAAAAGGATCATTTATGTTCCCAGGTGATCACTACTCTTACATCACGCAAGTACCTCCGGGAGGATCAGCTCAGCAGCTCAGAGTACCTGCACGAAGCATCGAAGGTAGCAGAAACTACAACACGCGTGCATGGGTGAAAAAGTACGTGGTTGGTCGACCTGAGGATAATGACGGTAAAGTAGTACAGCAAGGAACTGAGATCAATACTTACATCCTTCGATTGGCTGACGTTTATTTGACTTACGCTGAGGCAGTTTTGGAAAAGAATCCTGCTGAGGCATTGAAATATGTCAACTTGGTCAGACAGCGTGCTGGTGTTAATTCCTTGACTTCTGTGACTTGGCAGGATGTTTTTGAGGAGCGAATCAAAGAATTTGCGATGGAAGGCCAGGCTTGGTATGAGTTTACAAAACTTGAATACTACGACCCTGCCAAAGCATACAACATTCTATCAACTCAGGACAGAGGAACCTTCCGTATTTACGCAGATCAGATTCCTGACCCAACCCTTTGGGAAATTGAAATTCCTGCGGAGGATACTTCGCCAAGATTCTTCCCGGTAAATGAATCAAATTTCAAAATCCCGATTCCTTCCTCTGAACTGGCTCGTGCTCCAAACTTGCGTAAGCCTGCTGTGCCGTATGATTTTGCGGCTGGAAATTGATCAGTAAGTAAAAAATTCAAATGTAAAGCATATGCAAATCAAAAAATATATCAATCAATCTTCTCATTCGGTCATCGTAGCTAGTTTGCTACTATTGACTGTTGCGCTTGGGTCTTGCCAAGAGGAAGATGAAATCAGTGTTGGTCCTCCGTTGATCGAACGAGTCCGGACCACTGACCCGAGCACTATTGATAGTGCTTTTACTTCCACCACTTTGGGAAGTACCATTGCCATCTTAGGTACCAACTTTCTTGGAACTCAAGAGGTCTATCTGAATGATTATCCTTTGGGAGTCAATACGGCTTATGTAACCAATAACAGCGTAATCGTAACAGTGGGTGACAGTGTGCCAACAGTAGCCACTGATCCAAACGTGCCAAATAAACTGAGATTGGTGACCAAAAGCGGGGAGTCAGTAATTGACTTTCAGACACTTCCACCAGCCCCTCAGATACTTCAAGTAAAAAACCAATATGTGAGCCCAGGCGATCAATTGACGCTTTTCGGTCGGTATTTTTACTTTGTGGATACGGTATATTTTCCAGGTGAAGATGTATTCGTGACCTCAGGATTTCAGACAAATGCAGCAGGAACTTCCTTGACTGTGACTGTACCGGAAGGGCTAGATTTCAGTGAATCACAGTCAGTTTCAATAGTCACTAAAAGTGGTGGATCAGCTGCTAATCGAAATACCCAAATCTTCAATGGTAAAGGTATTGTAGCTGATTTCGACACCAATGGTGCACTGGAATGGCCATGGAACTGGGGATGGGGAATCTCCGGTGAAATGATCAAGCCTTCTCAACCGGGAATTGAAAGTCTCGAGGGAAGTTTTGCAGGAATGAATCAGGCATTCCCGGCAAATTGGGGATGGAATAATGACAAAGTAATCAATCTCGCAAATTGGGGGGGAGTTCAAATATTTCCAACTGCTCCAGACGAAGATTACAATCCCGGAGCACCTGCGGCAAGCTTTGACATTCGTTTTGAGATAGCAGTCAGTACCACTGAAAATATCACAGGACTTAACGTCCAGCTTTGGTATCCTGACAAAAACGGTAACGAATTATCATTCGATGTTCCATTGTCCGATGTCGTAAGAGCTACTGACGGAGGCTGGTACACTGTATCAGTTGCGATGAACAGATTGACAAATGGTAACACCAGATTAAACACCTATGCTGACTTCCTTGCCGGTGACGGAGGAGGAGTGAAGCAACTTAGATTGCTAATTAACAATACTACTTCTAATGATATCAGTGCTGTTGTTGGAATTGACAACGTGCGTGTCGTAAGAGCAATTAATTAAGATTATTCATAGACGGTTTTTTATTTCAATCTCCGAGGTGGAACGTTCTGCTTCGGAGATTTTTCAATTAATTTAAACCCAATACTTAACACATTGCAACGCCGAGGACTCTTATACATTGCTATTCATACAATAGCATCCTGTTTTTTTATGAGCTGCGCAAAAGAAAAAGCGCAGGAGGAGACTCTTTTTAGGTTAGTTGAGGCTGATTCCTCCGGCCTTTACTTTACCAATCAAATTCAGGAAACTGCCCAAGCAAATATTCTTACTTACCAATACTTCTACAACGGTGGAGGAGTAGCAGTTGGCGATGTAAATAATGATGGTTTGGAGGATTTGTACTTTACTTCAAATCAAGGATTAAACAAACTTTTTTTGAATCTCGGCGACATGAAATTCCGGGACATTACACTTGCAACTGCCACCGGCGGACGAGAAAATGCCTGGGCCACCGGTTCCGTGATGGTAGATATTAATTCTGATGGATTACAGGATATTTATGTTTGCTACTCAGGTGATTTGCCTGCTGATCAGCGTAGAAATCAACTTTTTGTAAATCAGGGCCTAGATGCTAAGGGCATTCCATTTTATAAAGAAATGGCTAAGGAATATGGATTGGATGATCCGGCATTTTCTACTTCAGCCTATTTCGCGGACTTGGACTTGGATGGAGATCTGGATATGCTTTTGCTTAATCATAACCCAAGTCTTTACAATAACCTGAATGCAAATGCATTCAAAACTATGCTTCAGACCAAGGATACCTTGAGTTCGAGCAAGGTTTACAGAAATGAAAATGGAAAATTCCTGGACGTCTCCTCAGAAATAGGAATTGACGCTGGTACGCTGAGTTATGGATTGGGTGCAATCATCAGTGATTTCAATGAAGATGGTTGGCCGGATATCTACATCGGCAATGACTATTCGGCACCGGATTATTTCTATGTCAATCAAGGTGATGGAACTTTTGTCAATCAATTGCAGTCAGCGTTCACACACACGAGCCTCTACTCGATGGGAGTCGATGCTGCGGATATTAATCGGGATGGAAAGCTGGATTTGATCTCTTTGGATATGCTTCCTGAAGACAATAAACGTCAGAAATTACTTCACAGCCCTGAGAATTACGAACATTACAATTTGTTTTTGGAAGTAGGATTGCACCATCAATTAATGCGGAATATGCTGCAGTTGAATAATGGAAACGGTACCTTTTCGGAAGTGGGGCAGGCAGTAGGAATTTCGACCACGGATTGGTCTTGGGCTCCGCTTTTCGCTGATTTTGACAATGATGGCTTCACTGATTTGTTCGTGTCCAATGGATTTTTGAAAGACTTCACCAATCTCGATTTCATCAACTACCGTCAGCAGGTTTTGCAAGAATCAAGACCCAATCAACAACAGGTGATGGAATTGATAAATAGCATGCCAGCTACCAAAGTTGGGAATTATGCCTTTCAGAATCTAAATGGAATAAACTTCAAAAATTCATCGGCAGCCTGGGGTTTGGACACACCTGGAAATAGTAATGGTGCTGTTTATGCGGATTTGGATCAGGATGGCGACCTAGACCTAATCATTAACAATCTCAACGAGCCTGCTCAGATCTATCAAAACCTAGCAAGTGATCGGAAAATCGGAAGTTTTCTTCAAGTCAAGTTAATTGGGTCAAACTCAAATCGAGACGGAATTGGAGCTAAAATCCGTGTATTTCAAGGAAAAACCACGCACTATCAGGAGCAGCAGATTTATAAGGGCTTTCAAGGGAATGTCACCTCAATACTTCATTTTGGATTAGAAAATCCTATAATCGATTCGCTCCGGATTGATTGGGCGAGTGGTGAAAGTCAGACTATTTTTTCACCAACTGCAAACCAGCGAATAGAATTGAAACTGGAAGAAGCAGTGATTTCATCAAGTCTTAGAATTGAGAATAAACCTAGATTTCAAGCTTCCACGGAATTTCTTTTTGATGCTCCAGCTGAGCAATTCAACGATTTCAAGCGCCAAAGTCAATTGCTTTATTCCCTAAGTCAATCGGGGCCGATATTGGCAAACGGAGACTTGGATGGCGATGGTTTGGATGAACTCATTTCTTCCAGTTTTGAGGATTACCTTTTGATTTTTGATGGATCAAATCCTCCTACTACAGCTGCTAAACGAATTCCCATTCAAGGAACTGGAATTTCATCAATTTTAGTCTTGGATATGCAGGGAGATGGGGACTTGGATATTTTTATAGGAAAAGGCGGTTATGAAGATTTGACCGCTTCAGATTCCAGACTACAGGATCAGCTATTGTTGAATGATGGGAAAGGTGGGTTTGAGTTGGCGCCAGAGGGATTTTTGCCAATAAATCTAACCAACACTTCCGTTGCGATCGCTTGGGATTTTGATGGAGATGGTCAAAAAGAAATTTTCATCGGTGGGGGATATGTTCCCGGTCGTTGGCCTGAGTCAGATGGCTCTTATGTTTTGAAAAGTAACGGAAATCAATTTCAGCTTGTTGAAGAGCCACTTTTGAAAGATCTGAAGCGAGTAAAAGCTGCTGTTTCTATGGATCTGGACGGAGATGGAGTTGAGGAATTGGTCGTTGCTGCAGAGTATGATAGACTTCGAGTTTTTTCTTCAAAAAATGGAAAACTGGAGGATAAATCGGATCAATACTTTCCCAATGGAAAAACAGGAATGTGGCGGACATTGCTTTTGGAGGATTTGGATGGTGACGGATCGCCTGAGTTATTGGCGGGAAATTGGGGACTGAACTCACGGCTGAAAACTACAGCTGAGATTCCACTTCGAATTTATTTCGCAGATTTTGATGAAAATGGCTCTGTTGATCCGATTGTGACTTTTCCGATTCAGGGGAAGGAGTATCCGCTTTTATCCAGAGACGAACTTGCCGGTCAACTCTATAGAAAGAAAGCCCTCTTTTCGGATTACGAGAGTTTTTCAACTGCTGAGATTTCTGGGATTCTTACTATAGAAGAACTTTCAAAAGCAGAAATTATAAAGGCAGAAACCCTGGAAACCGAACTTTTCTCTCTGAAAAATGGAAAGTTTGAATCGGTTGAAATTCCTTTTGCAGCGCAGTATTCTCCAGTAAACTCTGCACTTTCCATTCCAGGAAAAGAGGGAAAAAAGGAATTATTGCTGCTTGGAAATGTGGATAGCCCAAGGTTGAAAATCGGGAAAATAGGAGCAAACCAAGGCTTGATCCTTGAAATGGAAGACGGAAGCGGAAAATGGATTGCGATAAGCCAGGCCGAATCAGGTCTGAAACTGAACAGAGATATCACACAAGCCAAAATGCTTGGGTCAATTCTTTGGCTTGGTGTCAGAAATGAAGGATTGAAATCATTTGCCTCAGTTGAATGATTAATTTGAAAATAAAATACAATATCACTGATAATCAGATAGCTATACTATGTTAATTAAGTCAATACTTGTTTTTTTTATTGGATCAATTTGGACTGGATGTGTCACGAGTCCGAACTCAAACTTTCTGGAGGTGAACGAATCCATTCGCCTGAACCAGGTTGGATTTTTACCTGATCAAAACAAGGTGGCAATTATCCTTTCAGAAAGTCCTTTAGACTCTTTTTTTATATGGGATATTAAAAATGAAAAGGTTGTCTTTGAGGGGACAGCATTTAAAAACGATACAAAAACTCTTTCTGGTAAGGAATCCTGGAAGCTTGATTTTTCAGCTTTTATAACTGAAGGAGAATATGAAATCGGGATTCAGGAATTAGGAAAGTCCTATCCTTTTTCCATTCATTCACAGGTTTATGAAGAACTGGGAAAGGCATCCTTAAAGGCCTTTTATTTTCAGCGGGCTTCTGTCGATTTACCTGAAGAGTTTGCGGGAATCTGGGCAAGGAAAGGCGGTCATCCGGATAATAAGGTTGCGATCCATCCTTCAGCAGCTAGTGATTTGCGACCTGAAGGAACGATTTTATCAGCTCCGAAAGGATGGTATGATGCTGGAGATTACAACAAATACATTGTCAATAGTGGGATAACAATGGGGACCCTGATGTCCCTGTACGAGGTTTATCCCGAATACTTTGCAAAACAAAATCTCTCGATTCCTGAATCAGGCAATGCGCGGCCGGATATATTGGATGAAATATTATGGAACCTGGATTGGATGCTTACCATGCAGGATCCTGCGGATGGAGGCGTGTACCATAAACTGACTACAGCTCGATTTGAGGGAATGGTGGAACCTCATATGGCCACTAATCAACGGTATTTGGTCAGCAAAGGCACTGCTGCAACCTTGGATTTTGCGGCGGTGATGGCACAGGCAGCCCGGATTTATAAGCTATTTGCGCCTGAAGATGCTGTGGTTTATCTCAAAGCCGCGGAAAAAGCATGGAATTGGGCCATGGAAAATCCAGAGGTGTATTACAGACAAAATGAAATTAACGACAAGTTTGACCCGGATGTATCCACAGGTGCCTATGGAGATCAAAACCTGGAAGACGAGTGGGTTTGGGCGGCATCTGAGTTATTCATCAGCACGCACAACTTGGAATATTGGAAGATTTTGGATTCCGCGAATCAAGATTTCCAACTTCCATCTTGGTCTCAGGTCAAGTGGTTGGGGTTCTATTCCCTTCTTCGAAATGAAAAATCACTTGCTCAAATTCCGCAAGAATGGCTTTCTATGCTGAAAATCAATCTGATTTCTGCTGCAGATTCATATCACTTAGCTGGACTTGCTCAGGCTTACCTTTCTCCCATGGGAGCTAATCCCAAAGATTTTATTTGGGGAAGTAATGCTGTCGCTTCCAATCAGGGAATATTGCTTTTGGAAGCTTTTAAACTTTCCGGTAAAGCGGATTACCTCCATAGCGCCAAAGCGAATTTGGATTACATTTTGGGAAGAAATGCCACAGGGTTTAGCTATGTGACTGGCTTTGGGACTAAAACTCCTTTGCATCCTCATCATCGACTTGCCACTTCCAGACCTGATTTACCACCTTTGCCAGGATTCATGGTTGGCGGTCCAAATCCTTCTCAGCAGGATAAATGTGATTATCCGAGCGATATTCCCGATGAGTCCTTTACCGATCTGTCCTGCAGCTATGCTTCCAATGAAATTGCGATCAATTGGAGTGCTCCATTTGCTTATTTGGTGAATGCAATTCAGATAAATCAAGCAAATGGTAATTAATTTGGATATTTTGGATTTTGGAGAGGATGCATGGTGCTGAGAAGTCATTTTTTTTCAGGAAATTCCACCCTCAATCAGCCAAATATCCCTTGAAAAGTAATCTTCTTATCCTGCTTTTATTGCCTTTGTTTATTGCTTGTGGATTTGACAAGCCAGATTCGGAGGTTCAGTTTCCCAAACTAATCTCTGAGGGCATGGTATTGCAGCGGGATATGCCCATCAAAATCTGGGGAAGGGGAATTCCCAATGAAAAAATCCGGGCAAGCCTTGCCGGTGCTGTTGGAAGCTCACAAGTCTTGCCTGACAGCACTTGGGTAGTGCAATTACCGCCATTGCCTCCTGGTGGACCATTCGAACTTCTGGTCAATCTCCAAACCGTCAAAGACGTCTATGTTGGTGATGTATGGTTGGCAGGAGGTCAATCCAATATGGAGTGGCCGCTCAAGCAGGGTGTAATCGGTGCAGAAGCCGAGTTTGCGAATGCAGATTTTCCGCTGATCCGTTTTTTTAAAGTTGAAAAAGATTACAGTTCTATCGAAAAAAGCGATGTAAAAGCTGGAGAATGGAAAGTGGCAAACGCAGAAAATCTACCTAATTTCTCTGCTATAGGTTGGTTTTTTGCGAAGCAAAATCATCTAGAAAAAAATGTACCCGTAGGTATCATCGAATCCAACTGGGGCGGAACTCCCGCAGAAGGCTGGACAGAGGCTAAAATATTGGCTGATATCGAAGATCGATCTTACACCAAAGATTCAAGGGAAATCATAGCTGACTCCACCAAGTGGATAGAAGTCTTGGCCGAAAATGAAAAACGTCGGGAGTTGAGAGACCAAATGGTTGCCCGCCCTGATTCACTTTTGGCAGGAGAAGTCTCCTCGACCAATTATAATGATGGAAACTGGAGATCCATCTCACTACCTGCAGCTAATCCGCTGGAGCATATCGCCTGGGTAAGGAAGAAATTCAATTTGCCCTCGGCTGGAGAGGCCACGCTTACCTTGCCCAACATTGAGCAGATGGCTTTTATTTATGTCAATGGAGTTCAAGTTCATTATAAAAACTGGGGTGAACCAGTACCTGAAGTGAGGATCCCTGCTGATATTCTGAAAAAAGGACAAAATGTATTGACCATCCGAGCTATCAATACTTGGAATAATAAACCGGCCATTGGGAATAAAGACCAAATGTATTTAACTCAAATTGGTAAAAAGATTAATCTGGAAGGAACCTGGACTTATTCTAATAATATCGTAGAGCCTAGACTTCCGAATGTGGAGTTTCACAATTGGAGACCGGGATTTATGTTCAATGCAATGATTGCTCCCTTGACAAATTATGCAATTAAAGGCGTGATTTGGTATCAGGGCGAAAGTAATACCGGAAAGCATGCTGAATATAAAGAGCTGTTTAGCGCGATGATTACAAACTGGAGAACTAGATGGGGAATCGGTGATATTCCATTTCTTTATGTGCAGTTGGCCAATTTCATGGAGCGAAAGGAACTACAGCCAGAAAGCTCTTGGGCATTTTTAAGAGAGGCTCAGCGTCAGACCTTGGAACTTCCGTTTACTGGAATGGCAACGATTATCGATATTGGAGAGGAGAATGATATACATCCTCGTAACAAGAAAGATGTTGGAGAGCGACTTTGGCTTCAGGCTAAAAAAGTGGCTTTTGGAGAAAAATTAATCGCTTCAGGTCCAGTTTTTCAAGAAGTGAAAAGAGAAGGAAATGAACTGATTTTGACTTTTTCGGAAGTTGGAGAAGGCTTGAAACTGAGCGCTGGAGAAGAAGTAAAAGGCTTTCTTTTGGAAGATGCCGAGGGCCAATTTGAAATTGCTTCAGGAACTATTTCAGCTGAAAATCAAGTGAAAATAACAATTCCTGAAGACTTTATTCCAGAAGGGATTCGATATGCCTGGGCGGATAACCCGGAAGTGAATCTAGTAAATGAGTTGAATCTTCCTGCCGTTCCTTTTAAGGTGGATTTATAAAAGCAGGAAGACCGAAGACGAAAATCAGGTAAGTAAAGAGTGGATAAAACTGATACATTCTGTTGGTGATAAATCCGTATCAAAATTCTATTCGATAACTGATTAGTGGAATCATTGGAGCTTGGTAGGAAGTTTCAATTTTGCCTTTTGCAGGCTCAAAATAACTCCCAAAAATATTTTGTCGATTGGTTGCATTCTGTACATCTAGGGCCAATGTACTCGTAGATTTTGGTCGGTTCCACTTTAGGCTTATCCGAATATCAGTTCTAAAATATGCCGGATTTCGATCTTCAAAGGCATTTTCCTCCTCATAAACTGTTTCGTTTTGCTCAATGGATTCCTCCAGATTTACCGGAGTTGTCCGCAGTCCGCCACCATAAATGCTCCTGATATTAATGCCAATCATGCGGTTTTTCTTCAGAGAATATTCTTTCCCGGCTGTGAATGTCAGATTTGCATTTCCATTGAACAAAGTGTTTCTCCACTTGTTTTCCTGGGTTTTGTAAAGTGAATTATATAGGGATCCTGACAGCAGAAAATAAAGATTTTTATGAGTGAATTGCTCCAGGGTAAACTCTGCTCCGTAATTTTTTCCAAATCCTTCATTGACCAAAGGATCTGTCATGAAGCCCCATTGCTGATTGATGATAGAGTAGGTTTGATCAGCTCCAGGCTTGATCGGAATATTAAACAAGTGCTGGTAATAGCCCTCAATTTTCATCCGAAGAAAGGGGTTCAGTTGGCGGTCATACCCCATCACCAAATGATGTGATTTGCTCAGTCCAAGGTTCTCATTTGGCTTGATGATCTTCCCATTTTCCTCATATTCAGCAAAGTAAGTTCCCAGTGGTTGCACCTGACTGTGAAGCCCATAGCCCAAGCTGATCCGCTGCTTTTCATCTAATTCATAAGAAGCACTCAATCTTGGTTCGAGCGAGTTGGAATTATTCAGTAGCAGCTGCAGGTAATGCATCCCAACATTGAAAGTTAGGCGCTCAGTTGCTTTGAAATTGAGCTGGGAAAAAGCCTGAAAACTCTGTGTGCTGCCACTGGAATTGATCTGAGTTTCCATTCGGTTCAGCTCCTTGTCAAACACGTTTTCACGAAGGTTATAATACAGCTGATTGACATATATCCCGCTTCTGAGATTGGACCTTGCCGTAAGTTTGGTATTCAGGACGCTGTTATACGTAATCTTCGAGTTGCTGAAATTCTGATAAGACCATTCTCGATTGATATATTCTTCGTCCAAGCGATCCATTTTGTCCCCGATGGCGTGTCCAGATGCCAAAATGGTATTCTGGAGGAAATTGTTTTTGTCGATCATATAGGAATGCTTCACACCGACCCCTCCACTATTGGAAAAAAAGCGGGAACTGTAGCGATCAAACTCAGTAGTCCAATTCAGTGAGTCCATCTCTGCATCTTTACTCTGATCGCTCAATCCACCGAAACCAAAGACTGTGAAGCTGCTCTTTTTCCCGGCAGGGAGAAAAATATTCAGAGACAAATCCTGAAAATCAGTCACAAAATCCCCCAGAGGCACTCCTAATTTGGATATTATGGAAAGCGTGGAATAGCGGTAATTAATCAAATACGAGCCCTTGTAATTTTTAGCAATCGGCCCTTCAGCAGCGATATCTGTTCCTAAAAATCCCGCCTGAAAAGTGAATTCACGTTTTTCATTATTCCCTTTTCTCAAACTCAAATCAAATACTCCAGACATCGCATTTCCATATTCTGCAGGAAATGCTCCAGTTATAAAGTCCGAATTCGCCAGCAGTTGAGAACTCAGAATGGAAATCCCGCCACCTGAGGTTCCTGTATTAACAAAATGGTTTGGATTTGGAATGTCAATTCCTTCCATTCTCCAGAGCAATCCATTTGGACTGTTTCCACGGATGGAAATGTTATTGTTTCCGTCATCAGTGCTGACTACACCTGAAAATGATTGAGCCATTCGACCGGGATCATTGACGGCAGCGGCAAATTTCCGGGTTTCCTCAACAGAGAAAGTCCGTCCGCTAACAGTGACCATATCGTTGACAGTCCGGTCTTTTTCAGTAGCAACCACGACTACTTCGTCCATCTGACCAAACTCCTCCTCAACTGCAATGGACAACACCACTTCCTTACCTGAATTGACCAGAACATTAGGTAGAATAATGTCCTCATATCCGACAAAAGTGACTCTCAAAGTATGC
>CAYTXN010000011.1:0-25073 GCA_964441195.1 uncultured Limnohabitans sp. | reverse complement strand
CCCCCACTCCTGTGAGTTTACTTCCCCAATATTCCTCCACCACAATTTTTCCATCCTGCAAAACAATAAACGCTCGAGTATCCTGAGTTGGGAGCCAAGCTAGCATTTCAGCAAGGGCCGTTTGATCCCAGCCTAGTTCAGCAAGAGGGGTCTCTTCCCAAATTGAAGATTCATTTGGAGGAAAATACAAACCTGGGACAGGAACTGATTTTGGTTTTTGTGCTTCAGCCCAGGAGAAAACAAAAAAAACACAGCATCCAATGAAGATTTGAAAAGTACTGCTCCAAGAATTGGATAAGATGCTGTGGTTCATAATTTATTTTCTAAGGGTATCTTCAATAAACTTCTTCAAATCCTGACGGAAAAGCTTTGCCGAAGGCAAATCAGTGTACATCATATGCCCAGCTTCATAGTAAGTCATGATGATCCGATCAATAGCAGATTTAGGCAAATCAAGATGTGAAACCGAATGCTCCACTCCATAAAAGACAGTAGCTAAATCATAATATCCATTCATCATCAATACTTTGACATTCGGGTCTTTACTCATTGCTTCAGCCATATCAGGCAAAGTAGTCACTGCAGCATCGGCACCCCAGAAACTATTCCCCTGATGTTTCCAATCCCACTTAAATCCCTCTTTCGAGTATGCTGAAGTAGCATAAAGCAAATCTTTGCTTACGCCTAAGCTTCCGTGAAAATAATCCAAAAACGCCATCGTGTATGCGGGTGAGATCGCATCACTCTGAGGATCGGTAAATGAATCCATGGACATTGGATCAATATTGATCCCCTTGTATCTGCTGTCAAGCCGACCCACAGTCTCGCCTGTTCCGCGAAGCAATTCCTGAAAATACTCTCCTGCATTGATTTTTAAATTGGCTCTTTTCCAGATTTCAGCTGAAATACCCGTGAAATTCTGGAGTTTTTCAGCAATGGAAGTTTTCTCAGTTTCGCTGATTCGATTGCCTTTGAAGAGCGCCGGTGCATATTCATTTTCTGTAAATTCTCTCACTTGCTGAACGAAAGCAGGCAGGTCTGATCCTTTATTGGATACTTTGTCATGATACCAACTAGTAGCAGCCATAGTCGGCAAATAGGTGATGTAAGATATGTCTTCGGTTGGCGCAAAGAAAAGCGTTCGCAAATCAAAAACGGAGGACACATTAATGACTCCATTTAGCGCATAGCCTTGATTGAGTAAATAGCTCATTACTCCTGCATTTCGAAAAGTCCCATAACTCTCGCCCAAGATATATTTTGGAGAATTCAATCGGTTGTGAGCTTTCAAAAACTGCATAATAAACAAACTCACACTTCGGATATCCTGATCCACTCCCCAAAAATCCTTACCAGTTGCATTTCCGATTGGCACACTTAATCCTGTACCGACAGGATCCATCATTACCACATCGGCCACATCTAATATCGAAAACTCATTATTGACCAATTCATAAGGAGCTGCCTGATTGTAATTAGGATCATCTACGACAATCCGCTTAGGCCCCATGATACCCATGTGCAACCAATAGGAAGATGATCCGGGGCCTCCGTTGTAGGAAAAAATGATCGGGCGATTTTTCTCAGGATTTTCCTTGAAATAAGCAGTGAATCCAAAAAGTGCAATGGGTTTATTGTTTTCATCCCGGAGCTCCATAGTCCCTGCTTTAGCGTTCAGATTGATGGTTTTCCCATCAATAGTTACCGATTGTTTCGATTCAAAAACCTGAGCTGTTGGTTGAGGAGCAGTGAGTGAATCCTTTTTTTCTTGGGCCATCGAGAAGTTTCCAAGAAAAATCAGAACAAGCAAAAATTTGATTTTCATAAATGTTAGAGTTAAGTAATTGGTGGTTAAAGAAAGTAAGATAAAAGAATAATTATAGTTTGGAAAACCAATCAAGGAAACCCTGATGGAAGTTAGAATGCTGAAGCATTAGTGCTAAAAAGTTTCAGCCTTCTGTCTTAAAGAATGGGTTCTTCGGGTTTCAGTTGGTAACAGTGTTCATGTGGTTTGAAACCTAGTTTTTGATAGAAAGGCTCTGCATCTTCCGCTGCAAAAAGAATCAATCGAGCTTCGGGAGCAAGACTTCGGGTAAATGTCAGAATTTCCCGACCTATTCCTTTTCCTTGATGATTTTTAGCCACAGCCAAATCAGCGATAAAACAGCGGTAACAGAAATCTGAAAGTCCTCTAAGAAAACCGATCAGTTGACCGTCCTCTCGGGCTGTAACAAGGAGATTTGAACCTTGGATCATTCTGTTCAAATGATCTGGATCATGCATAGGTCGCCGTTTTCCTAGGCCTGAGTCATTAAGGATAAAAATATATTCTTCAAGGCTCAGACACTTTTCAACTTGGAACGAAATCATTATTTTGAAAGCTTAACTAGAAACTATGACAGGTGGAGCAGGATTCAGCAGAGATTCCAGTCAGTCCTTCAAGAACAATCGTGAGTTGGGGAAGATCCGTCCCAAATCCAGCTTCATCAAAACTAGCAGGAATTTGGGAAAAGTCGATTTAAAGGCTATATCTGAAGGAATCAATCACCGAATTTCCAGAAAATCGGCCTTGGATAAAAACAGAAAATTGGTCTTATTAATCGTAATACTGACAGCTCTATTCTTGACCTATTTCCTTATTTGATATTAGTTTAAAACATCCTGTAAGTCAATTCGCTTATTGAAAGTGGCTTTTGCAAAAGGGCAAAGCGGAATGACTTTGATTTCTTTTTCTCGAACAAATTCAACCAAAGCTTCCAATAATTTCGCTCCTGCTCCTTTGCCTTTAAGGCTTTCATCCACTTCTGTATGTTCGATGATCATTTTTTGTGGGCCTGCCATCACATAGACCATTTCGGCCAGACGCTTTCCATTTTCCTCTATAAAAAACGAGCCTTTTCGGACGTCAAATTGATGTTGGATTTTCATAATGTTGAAGAAAGTTAATTAGTAAGTGGTTAAGTGATAAGGATACTTGTTACCCTTTCGTACATGATTCCTTGTACTTTTTTCAGCTCTTCGTTCTTCCATCCGTCAATTTATCATACACCTCATCATTCGGCTCCCATAGTTCGACACTGTGGCCGTCGGGATCAAGGATATGGACGAATTTTCCATATTCGACCGTTTCTATTTCATCTAAAATTGTAACCCCTTCCGATTTCAGTTCCGCTACCAATTCCTCCAAGTTTTCCACTCGGTAGTTGACCATAAAGTCCTTTTCAGACGGCTTAAAATAGGTGGTATCATCCTTCATCGGAGACCATTGGGAAAAACCTTTTTGATCGGGGTTTTCACTGCTTCGCCATTCGAAAGCAGTCCCATAGTTATCTGTATTCAACCCCAAGTGTTTTCGGTACCAGGATTTGGTGGCATTGGGATCTTTAACCTTGAAAAATATTCCTCCGATTCCAGTGACGCGTTTTTTCATGTGTTTAGTTTATACTAAACTACAAATGGAATTTTGAAATGGAGTTTAAAAGTCAAAAAATTACACCTTGTGTCTTGTACTAGCTTCTTCCTTCTTTTCTCAAAGTATGCTTTTCAAAAAATTCCTCGCACGATCCAGGTCCTCTTGGGTATCTATGGCGATAGCCTGATGAAAGGTTTCCACCATCTTAATTTTTACTCCCTTCTCAACTAATCGCAACTGCTCAAGCATCTCAATTTGCTCCAGTCGGCCTTTTGGCCAAGTTGTGAATTCTGTTAATAGTTCACGGGTATAAGCATAGACTCCGATATGCTTCCAATAGAAAATATCTTCATTTCTTTCCCGATTAAAAGGGATTGGCGATCGGGAAAAATAAATGGCATTCATTTTTTCATCCAACACCACCTTAACAGAATTAGGGTTATACGCTTCATCTTCGGGAATCCGGCACATCAGCGAGGCCATTTTCACTTTTGGTCGTTCAAAGGCAGCTACCAGATCTTGGAGTGATTTTGGGTCCTGAAAAGGTTCATCCCCTTGAACATTGACGATCAAATCGGCGTCGACTACCTCCAAAGCTTCCGCTATCCGATCAGAACCACTTTCATGGTATTTCTTACTGAAATAAACGTTACCACCTAGACTTAATATTTGATTTTCAATCTCCTCGTGGTCGGTGACTACCCAAACTTCGTCAAAAACACCTGTGGCCAGGGTACTTACATAAGTCCGCTGGATGACCGAAATTCCACCTAGGTCCTGGATCAATTTTGCTGGAAGACGGGTTGAACCATATCTGGCAGGTATAAGAGCGGCTCTTTTCATTGCTGGTCAGGAATTTGATTTTTGCAAAAAGTATAAAATAAACTGTAAGTTTTTCAAAAACTAGAGCTGATTACAGCGCCTGAGATTATCTAATTCTAAAGGCTTTTTTAATCGCTTTTACAGGATCAAATTTTTGAGATTTCTTAATTTTCTTCTTCTTGGTTTCCAGATCGTCGCCGTAATAATTATACATGTACTTGTTATTTTGAGAATACAGGTAGGTATTTCCATAGCCGTAATTGTATCCTTCATAATGGTATCCGGAATTAAGAATGCCATTAAACACTCCATACACATTTTTAACCTGTTTGTTATTGAACAAGTCATTGATCATCACGAGGTGATCTTTGATCGTATAGTTTTGCCTTACCACGTAGAGATTGATGTCAAAAAGACGCATCAGATCGATAGTTTCAGAAACGAGTCCCATCGGAGGCGTATCGAAAATAATCACATCAAATCGCTCGTCTAGGAAACTCAAAAACTCAATCAATCTTGGGGTTTGAAGCAATTCTGCAGGGTTCGGAGGAATAACACCCGAGGGTACAAAAAACAAATTGTCTTGCTGAGTTGGGAAAACTATAGCTTCAGCAGAAACCTTACCTATCAAATAGGTAGAAAGACCAATTTTTTCAGAATGCTCAAAATAACTAGCAAGTTTAGGTCTTCTTAGGTCAGCTCCCACAACGACTGTTTTTTTGGAACCCAAAGCCATTGCGGATGCCAAATTCAAGGAGGTAAAGGTCTTTCCTTCTCCTGAAACAGAAGAAGTTACAAGGATTTTCTTGGTGTTTTTCCCAGCAGCCAAATAGGAAATCGCAGACCTCAAGGATCGAAATGATTCCGCCACAGCTGATTTAGGATGGTCCAACACCACCTTATTGGTTCCCTTAGTACTATATCCCACCACACCGAGCTGAGGAATCATAAAGTGTTTCTTCAGATCTCGCTGATCTTTTATACTGTCATCAAACATATCCCTCAATACGATAAATCCGAATGGCAACAGTAGCCCAAGGGCTAAAGCCAAACCATAGTTTTGGGTTTTCTTTGGAAATACTAAGGTTCCTTTTTTGGCAAGATCTAAAATCGCATTGTCTGAAACGTTAGCTGCTCGAGCTATTCCTGCCTCTGCTCTTTTTTCAAGGAGATAGGTATAAAGCGACTCTCTCAATTTAAACTCCCTGAAGATACTGGAGTATTTGGATTCGGATTCTGGAAGTGTAGCAAATTGGGCATCATAAACTCGGATTTCAGCCAGAATACTTTGCTTTTGTTTGTTGGTGTTGTCAATCAAGTTGACCACATTTTCGAAGAGCGCATCTTGGACTTTTTCCATTTGCACATCAATCTTATTTACTTCCGGATGATTCTCATTGACAGTCGCAAGCAGTTTCCTTCGATCCTGAGACAAAGTGACTAAGTTTTGGATGAGTCCATTTAGTAAAGGGTCAGGAACTCCAATGACAGAAGGTGCGACCACATCAGAAAAATCCTTGCTTTTTCGCTCCATATATTGACGGATTTCTTCGAAGTACTGAATCTGGAACTCCAGTTCTGCATTTCGCTCATCCAGCGTATTCATTTTTGAAAGGATACTTGAGAATTCAGCCGATACATCCAATAACTTATTCTCTACTTTAAACTGTTGTAGTTCCCTTTCTTTCGCCTTCAGGGAATCCTCTAGGAATCCCAGCTGGCTTTCGATGAAATCAATCGTGTTTTCCTGAATCTTATTTTTCTCATTGAGATCATACTCAATGTAAGATTGCATTAATGCATTGATATAATCCCGTCCTTTTTCAACCACTTTGGTTGTCGTACTAAGTCTAAGTACAGAGGAATATTCATTTTCCATTGCTACTTGAACTGATCCAGCGAGTCGTTCCTCTAAAACAGTAGGATTGACCAATCTGAATAAGACAACATCTCCAACGCGAGAAGGATTGACAAGGAAAACAGTGAACTTGGATCTGACGGTCTCTATCTCTTGGCCAAAGGTGTAGGTCTTATTAAAAACTGATTCGTCTCCAGCCGCCTGAACCGCATTAAAATCCATTAATCCGGCCTCAGCTGGGAGTAGCCTGAAAGTGGTTTCGGATAGAATTTCAATTTCCACAGGAGCATCTGTTACCTGAAGATGATTCCAATCCACGTTAATTCTGACAGGGGATCGATCATATAGCTCTATGTCCTTAATATTTGTTTTTGCAAAATACTCTACATCAAAATGGAGTTTATCCATGGCAATACGTGCCATATTCTTGGACCTCAATCGGAGAATATCATTTTCAAGATTAACTCCAGCATTGAAAATATTTGATCTGTCCAGAATTCGTGACTCAGGAGTGCTGCTGTTTTTAATGACTAATGAGCCCGTCACCTGAAATTCATCAACAGTATAGCGATGAAACAAAAATGTACCTGTTAAAAAAAGAATGGTAAATAGTATATACCATGGCCAATAACGAATGTATTTGGCTATCACATACCGGATCTCCAGTGCTTTTTCTTCGTTGTCTAATTGGCTGAGGTCTAACTTCTCCATTTCCTTATAAATTCCCCGATACTAAATTAAAGATTAACAAAGTAGATGCCAATAGTCCTGCAAATAAAGCTAGTGAAGAAGTGAGATTGTCTGCAGTACCGAATTGCCTGATTTTCATTGGTTCAAGATAAAGAATATCATTGGGCTGAATAAAATACCAAGGGCTTCCAAGGAGTGCTCTATCGTTCAGGTTAATTTGGTGTATCTTGGTTCCCCCGTCATATTGACGGATCAAAAACATTTTGTTCTTTTTCCCTAAAATGCTGGTTTCCCCGGAATTTGCCAAGGCATCAAAGAGTGTTGCTCGATTTTTATAAATAATCTGAACCCCAACACTATTAAACTCTCCCAAAGTAGTATAACGGATTCCTGCGATTCTCAAACGAACGAAAACTTCCTCTTTGAAAAATTCATTAATTTCCTTCTGAACTGCCAGTTTAGCTTCCTCCTCAGACAATCCCCCGATTTTAATTTTTCCCAATTTTGGTATCTCAACGAAACCTTCCTGACTAATCGAAAAACCAGTCATGTAAAGTGGATCACTCCCACCGCCTCCACCACCTCCAGCACCAATTCTCCCTCCCATATTTTGCTGGGAATTCTGAAAAGTAAATCCTTCTACCAGTTCAGGGTCCGCACTAGCAAAATCAATCTGTACAATATCGAAAGGCTGCAGAATATACGTGTAGTCTACTTCTGCGAATGGAATAAACTCATTTAACTCGATGGCGGTACTATCAGAAAGGTTTTGTAAATAAGTGATCCGCTTATTGCTGATACAAGAAGAAGCCAACAGAATCATGCTGGCAAAAAAGAAGATATGCTTCATTCAGGTTGTTTTGAACTCAATGAATCAAATATATAGAAATATCGGCATTGGAAAATAGTCTCTTCTTTCCGAAAATGCTGCTTTTCAGTCAAGAATATTCACATTTCTATTAAATCCATGCCAAAAGACAGAATAATCAAAAACTCAAAAAATTCATTTCAGCCCCTAATTGATAGCTGAGGTTAACAATTCCAAAGAAAACTACGAAAATGGCTAGTGGTTTTTAGGTTTTAAGAAAACTAAACATTTTAATCCTCTTGCATCTTAGATTATTTGGACTTTTATCAGTCGTCCCCATCTGGTTTACTATTCTTTTGGGAAAAACTCAAAATCTACTCCACCTCTATAATCATGACCCTAATTTCATCTTTAATTTATAAGGCAGCTTTGGGATTTAATCCGCTCATTTACAAAAATTAACTTTACATATACAATTCCTCGAGAAAGCTCAGTTTTTCCACTTTCTGAAATTCAATAAAAAGATCAAATTATCTTATTTTCTGTTTTAGTAATTGTTTTCTTTCCAAAAGCTTCATTTTCGGATACATATAAAAAAATGTCATCTGTTACTTCCTTTTAGTTGGTCCCGAAGAAAATCAAGCTAAACTCAATTTTTCAAGAATAAAACATTTAAACTTTTCCAAGAAAAATTAGGATGTTTAAGTCTAGATTTAGAATTTTTCTAGTAAACCCAAAGAGTAGTTTAAAATTGTCATATCCTATATATTCGTCTTTATTCCTGCTTATTTAGGAAATAAAATTCCGAAAATCACCCTTCAGATCTTAGATTTCCGCCTTACCATTAACTGAAAATGGAATATTCCAAGATCATCCATTCGACCCAAAATGACCAAATTTTCCTACGCGAAATCTCTAGTATTGGCTTTGTTCCTTTTGTCATTTACAAAAGCCCAAAGCCAAAAAATTGAAGCGAAACCTGATTTAAAATTTCAACGTGTTTTCGAAGGCCTCATAAATAACCGCGTATCGGCTATTTATCAGGACCAACAGGAGTTCATTTGGGTAGGTACTTTTAGTGGACTCCATAAATATGACGGATTAAGTTTCAAAGTCTATGCTTCAAGCCCAGATACCAGTAGTATCAATGATAATTACATTGGGGCCATTTATGAAGATAGCCAAAATCAATTATGGGTTGGAACGGGAAGTGGAATAGCTCTCTACAACAGAAATACAGATGATTTCACACGATTTAAACTAGATTCTGATGAAGAAATTCTCGGAGGTGAAAATAATTTGGTCAATACTATTCTCGAAGATAAAAAGGGTAAAATCTGGGTATCCACGACATCTTCAGGATTATTCTTTTTTGACCCCCATCAGCAAAAATTTTTACCCCACAAAGTTGATGTAGGAGTTACCATCAATTCCATGGTGGCTGATGAAAAGGATATTTTATGGCTTGCTACCTTGAAGCATGGATTGATCAAACTGAATACGGCAACCTCTAAAACCGAATATTTCCTACATAACCCCTCGGATCCGGTCTCGATCAGCTCCAATAATCTAAAAACTGTCATCATCGACGAAGAAGGAACTCTTTGGGCAGGGGCAAGAAGCAATGGGCTAAATAGACTGGTTGTCGAAAAAGGCAAGGAAAGCTTCATCCGCTATCTCCATGAACCGGGAGATCCGCACAGCCTGTACAACAATTCGATATACAAACTATTTATAGATCGAAAAGGCAATCTGTGGTCCTGTAATGAAAATGGCGGTCTCCATCTTTACAACAAAGATACCGATACATTTTATCGGTATCTCCATGACCCCAAAGACCCGAATAGCCTAAGTCACAATTCCATTTGGAATATTTTTCAGGACAATCAGGACAGGTACTGGATTGGAACAGCTCAATCAGGAATAAACCTGGTCGATCCTTATGTTTCCAAATTTGCCCATTATTCTAAAAACCCCTTAAATCCTGAAAGCTTGAATAATGATATCATTCGGGATTTTTTGGAAACGAAAAATGGAAATATCTGGATCGCTACTGATGGTGGCGGGTTAAATTACTTTGACCGGGCCAAGGGCACGTTCAGAACTTATAAAAACGACCGGCAAAACCGAAATTCTTTGGGTTCAGATGCGGTAATCAGCCTGAATGAAGATCAAGATGGAACACTTTGGGTAGGCACTTGGGCCGGTGGACTCAATATCTTGGTTGATGAGCAGAAAGGGATATTTACCAGTTTCAATGAATGGATCCAAAATGACACCTACCCTATACAGACCGTGTTTGATGTCCATTTTGATGAGGAATACATTTGGGTGGCTGCATTCGATGAAGGACTGTATCGCTATGACAAAAAAACCAAAGACCTTCGCCTTTTTACAAAAAACGGACCCAACGGAATATCATCAAATCAACCCCTGAGGATTTTTGAAGACAGCAATAAAAACCTTTGGATTGGAACCCACTCCGGTTTGAACATGATTCGATCAACTGACAAACCTTTGGGTAAATTTAAGATATTTCAGCCCTCTGATTCGGACACTAGCAGCATCCCGAGCAATTCCATTCGGCAGATTTTCGAAGACCGGAAAAAGAATATTTGGATAGCAACCGACAGGGGTCTTTCACGATATCAGCCAGAAAATGACAATTTCATCACCTATACTCAGAAACATGGCTTGCCTATAAATGAAATTAATTCTATCGTAGAAGATGATCGTGGCTTTTTGTGGGTTGGGACCATAAAGGGAATTGCAAAATTTGATCCTTCCAAAATAGTCTTTACGAACTATGACAAGTACGATGGCCTCCAAGGAAGTGAATTTTCCAGGTATTCAGCAATCAAAACACAAAACGGAGAACTACTTTTTGGAGGACTGAATGGATTTAATCTATTCCATCCAGACCAATTGAATATAAACCCCTATTCTCCGAAAGTTCACCTTACAGATCTTAGACTATTCAATCAGTCTGTGAATTTCAAAGACCCAGACTCCCCTCTTCAAAAACACATCTCTGCAACTGATACGCTTAGCCTTTCTTACAAGGAAAATGTACTCACATTTGACTTTATAGCTTTGAATTACACGCATTCCGATCAAACCCAATATGCTTATTTTCTGGAGGGTTTTGAAAAAGAATGGAATTATGTGGGCACTCAGCGAAATGCTACCTATACCAATCTAAACCCTGGCACTTATGTATTCCGAGTCAAAGCCGCCAATAGCGATGGAATATGGAATGAAGAAGGAACGACTTTGGTATTGGTGATTTCACCACCGTTTTGGAAGACAAATTGGTTTATAGTAAGTGCTACGCTGCTGCTAATTGGACTTTTAATTCTTGCTTATAAACTGCGAGTCCGTGCAATCCATCAATACAATCGACAGCTTGAAAATACAGTGGAAGAACGGACCACCATGCTCACACATGCCAACAGTGAACTGAAAAAGCATATCAATGAGAAGGATAAACTCCTTTGCATCATCGGTCATGATCTGAGAAATCCTTTTTTCTCGATCATAGGCTACATGGAACTTTTGGAAGAAGAATTTGAAAAAACTCAGAACTCAGAGCATCTGGAGAATATACGGTATCTCCTAAATGTCTCCAGAAATACACATAACCTATTGGAAAATCTTCTGCAATGGGCGATCAAAAAAACCAAGGTATTTGAAATAAAACCTGAGGTAATTAATATGTGTGAGTTCGTGGATAAAGCCATAGGGATGGTTTCTTCACAGGCAGACTATAAAAAAATTACCCTTGTAAAATCATGTTCAGAAAATATGTTCATACATGCCGATGAAAACATGATACTCACCGTGTTGAGAAATTTAATTTCCAACGCTGTAAAATTTTCGGATCAAGATTCCAAAATAGAAATCGTTGTAAAAGAAGAATCGGGAGATATTGTCACATCTGTGCACGACTATGGTATCGGAATGGATGAATCTGCACTCAGTCGGCTGTTTTCAAAATCCAACACACAAAAACCCGGTACTATGGGAGAAATTGGGACAGGGTTGGGATTGGTACTTTGCCAGGAGATCGTACAAAAACACAAAGGGAATATCTGGGCGGAAAGTAGTCTTGGGAAAGGAAGTACATTCAGTTTTTCGCTATGTGTACATGATCATGCAGAAGTTGCAGTGTAGAATAGTCGATTAGCTACATGCTTCTTTTCTAAATTCTTCTTTTCATTAAAGCTCAAAATGTTTCTTGCCTCTCGCCGCTTAGACTTCTTCTTTTTGAAATTATATGGAAGTAGAAAAAGTTAGCTTTTTATGCTTAAAAACCCCATTTTTAGCGCCTTAGCCAAGTCTTTTTCGTATGTCTAATATCCAATTAATCATTGAAGAACGAGCCGCAGATATCGGAAAATTTCTCGTTGGGAGACTTCTTCCCTTTCGTCAAAAGCGAATGATTGGCCCATTTATCTATATCGATCACATGGGCCCAATCAAACTTAATGAGCGTGAACAAATGGACATCAGGCCACATCCCCATATTGGACTTTCGACCCTGACTTTCCTATTCGAAGGCAGCATTATGCACAGAGACACCCTTGGGAATGTCGTGGAAATCGAAACTGGAGCAGTAAATTGGATGACTGCCGGAAAAGGAATCGTTCACTCTGAGCGGACGCCAGAACACCTTCGCCATGCAGACAAAACAATGCATGGCTTGCAAATTTGGGTGGCCTTACCGAAGCATCTGGAACAAATGAACCCTGAATTTTTCCATATCGAAGCTGATCAATTACCTTCTTGGAAAATTGAGAATGCTGACTTGAAGTTAGTGGCGGGTGAGGTGATGGGGTATCGTTCTCCTGTACCCGTTTACAGCCCGCTTTACATGCTTGAGATTAAAAGTAAAGAAAAGCAGGTGTTGAATTTGGGCGAACACCTTTTTGGGGAAAGTGGGCTTTATATTCTAAAAGGTGGGATCGAAAGTGAAGGAAACCAATTTGGTCCTAAGCAAATTCTGGTAGCCAAAGATGCTTCTTTATGCGAATTTACTATCGAAGCTGATAGTACAATCTATATTTTCGGAGGTGATGCTTTTCCGGAAGAACGATTTATTGACTGGAATTTTGTGGCTTCCAGTAAGGAACTTATCCAAGCAGCCAAAGAGAAATGGATTGCACAGGATTTTGGCAAAATCCCTGGCGATGAGGAAGAATTCGTACCCTACCCGACTTTTACTAAAAAATAAATCCTAGTGATTAAAGTTAAAGTAATTTAGAAACTTGAATCGCTATCAAATTTTGCATTTTGTAAAACTCAATAGGATTAACCCATAATTAATCAAATCATGAAAAATTTTCAGTTTCCTGTTATTCTATTCCTGTCTGTTTTTTATGGAAGTGTCTATGCCCAATCCAGTTTTACTCAAGCTCCTATGGGATTTGACCAACACAAGCCCGAAGTTTCCAAAGGTAAAATTGACACCCTCACTTATTATTCCTCCACTGTAGGTCAGGATCGGAAAGCCCTCATTTATACCCCACCAGGGTATTTAGAATCCAAAAAATATCCAGTTTTATACCTATTGCATGGCATCGGTGGGGATGAAAAAGAGTGGTTAAACAATGGAAAGCCTCAAGTTATTCTTGACAACCTATACGCTCAAAATAAGCTAGAACAGATGCTAGTGGTTCTGCCTAATGGACGCGCGATGAAAGATGACCGAGCTAGGGGAGATATTTTCGCAGCAGAAAAGGTTGAAGCTTTTGCCACCTTTGAGCAAGATTTGATCAAAGATTTAATTCCTTTTATTGAAAATACTTTTCAAGTTCACGCTGATCGAGAGCATCGAGGATTAGCAGGGCTATCTATGGGCGGAGGTCAATCCCTCAATTTTGGATTGAAAAACTTGGATTTATTTGCTTGGGTGGGTGGCTTTTCCTCAGCTCCAAATACCAAAATGCCTGAAGAATTGGTGCCCGACCCAGTCCTGGCCAAAGAAAAGTTAAAGCTGTTGTGGATTTCCTGTGGGGATGAGGATCGTTTACTTAACATTAGTCAGCGGACCCATGATTACCTTAAAGAGAAGGAAGTTCCTCATATTTTTTATGTTGAACCGGGAGGACATGACTTCAAGGTTTGGAAAAATGATTTGTATCTATTCTCACAACTCCTGTTTAAACCCTAAACCCCTCTTATTCCTGAGTATTAGCGATACTTAACTATTATTCGAATAGTACCCATTTAATCTTATAGTTTAAAAAAAATAAAATGGAAGATGTTAAAATTTTAACCTGACATTTAAAATCATTCTGAAAATTTTAATTTTTTGGTTTGTTTGTGATCCATTTATGATCACAAGCTGCTATCTTTTGGTAATTTGTATTAGATCTCAACCGATTAAAGCCGTCAGACCCAAGTGACCTCCGTGCAAACAATCCAAACATGCAACAGAAGATCAGTCGAAAACAATTTTTGGCACAAATGGGACTTTTGGGAACCTCTGCCATAGTATTTAATTCCTGTGATTTTTCACCACCTCTTAATACAGAGGCTGCTCCCGTAATTAAATTACCGAAACCCAAAGAGGATATTTTCAGCTATATGGAGCGCCAAAATGGCAAAATGAACCTCACCCTATATCGACAGATCATTGGGGCGGCAAATGAATTCAGGGAAGGTGATTTGACTTTGGGAATTGCAGCAGAATCCGAATCTTCAAGGGTAAATGCCAGAATTTTATTAGCAAATACCAAGATAGGAGACTTGAAAAATCACTCCCTTTTTACTGACGAGCTTTACCAATTAATTCGTCAGACTACCCAAGAAAATCTTGATCTTGGCACTTGGACTGTTGGAGAATTAAAAGAGTTTCTTCTCACCAAGTCAGAATCAGAGATCAAAACAGTTATGCCGGTATTAGACAGCGATGTAATTGCATGCGTGGTGAAATTGATGGATAATGAAGAGTTGGTGCAAGTGGGTCAAAAAGTGTTCAATCCCATTCCCGGGACACAAATCGGAAGTAAAGGTTATTTAAGTGCGCGAGTTCAGCCGAACTCCCCTACTGACAATCCAACAGACATTGTTTGGCAAGTTTTTGATGCTTGGTCGTATGGAGTTGGCGATCTGGTTCTAGGCACCAATCCTGTCTCCAGTGACCCTAAATCCGTAGCAGAAATCGAGAAAACGCTTTTTGATGTGATTTCTGCATTTGGTCTGGAAAAGACCATCTCAAATTGTGTCCTTTCTCACATTGATGTCCAAGCAGAAGCAGAGAAAATCTATCCTGGCTCGACTGGAATATGGTTTCAAAGTCTTGCAGGCACGGTCAATGCCAATAAAACTTTTGATGTAAGCATCGAAAAAATGAATCGGCACATGGAAAACCGGACCGGTCAGTTTGGACTATATGCAGAAACGGGTCAAGGTGCCGACTTCACCAATGGACATGGGGAAGGTTTTGATATGGTGGTTCATGAATCAAGAAAATATGGTTTTGTCCGAGCACTTAAAACCAGGCTTTCCGAAGGAAAAAGTCCCGAAGAAACTCCTTGGGTCCACGTAAATGATGTAGCAGGTTTTATCGGACCTGAGGTATTTAAGACCAAAGAACAATTAGTACGGTGCTGCTTAGAGGATACCGTGATGGGCAAGTTGCATGGCCTAACCATAGGTTTGGATGTCTGTTCGACCCTTCATATGGACATTTCTCTGGATGATCTTGATTGGTGCATAGAACAGATAATGCCAGCCAATCCAGCCTACTTGATGGCTTTGCCCACCAAAAATGACCCAATGCTCAGCTACCTGACCACAGGATTTTACAACCATGTCAAAATCAGGGAGCAGTTTGGTTATAAAATCAATGATGCGATGTGGGATTTTTTCAAAAAAATAGAAATCATCGGTGAGGACAATCAGCCGACTACTCACTTTGGAGATCCAACCTGGGTATATTTCAAATACCGACAGGCAAAAAGTGATCTTCGAACTCGCGAGGAAATCATGGCTGAAGGCAGAAAATTCATTGTGGAAGTTGAAAGCCGAGGAGTTCCAATCGCACAGGGATTTGGAGAAAATATATGGGATCTACATCCTGACCTTGATGCAAAAATTCATGCACTTTATGAGGATGCCAAAGTAAGCCTGTGGGCAGAAATGGAGCAACCCTTTATCAAGTCAATCCCTGGTGCCGTTTCGCTTATAACCCAATCCCAGGACCGCAAAGACTATGTGTATCATCCTGAAACCGGAGAAAAACTCAGCAAAAAATCTGTAGAAACACTGGAATCCATCCGATTAGCTTGGAAGAATGAAATTCCTGATGTTCAAGTTATTATTTCAGATGGACTAAATGCAAGGGCATTGACGGATGAAGCCCATCTTTTTCCATTTCTGGAAAATTTAATCAGCTCATTGAAAACAAAAGGATTTCAGGTTAGTCCTCTCAATATCGTCTTTAAACATGGTCGGGTCAGAGCTGGTTATGCAGCCGGTGAAGTTTTGTTTGGTAAATCAGAAAACCTAGAGTCCCAAAATGGAATAATTCATATTATTGGAGAAAGACCCGGATCAGGACATCATAATTTTTCCGCCTACCTTACTTCAACCACTTCCTCAAAATGGGGCAAAACGGGAAATGTTGACCACAATATTACACGAGTAGTTTCAGGTATTTCAGACACAGCCTTACCACCAGTTCAAGCCGCGGAAGAAGTGGTAAATCTATTTGAGGAGTTATTTCATGGAAAATCTTCAGTAGAGTCTATCGTTTAATTCAGTTATTTCAATTGATTATTTGAAGTAATGTATTTCTTACTTGTTAGTGTTTGTAAATCAAAGGCTCCCAACAAGTATTCAATTCGTTATTGGCCCATTTTTTGAAAATTTCTGAGGGTTTACTTACGATAATTAACTAAATCCTATCATTTGAGTTGAACTAGGGGGTTTGGATTAATCAAATCAGGAGTGATAATTTTTCAAATTGAACAATATTCCTTGCTACTTTGAAAAGGTATAAAAAGCTTCCAGTGCTATCAAAAACTGATTTTTTACTTTCTAAGCATTTGATTTTTCATACGATTATAATTGATTTAAATATGTGTCATATGGAATCTCGCATGCATAGAAATCACACTTCTGAGTATCGCCTTGGGTTATCCTCGATTTCATCTGCTAAAATTCACTATTAATTAAAAAAAATGCCTAAAGTAAATGGAGTATTGATGCAATTTTTCCATTGGTATACTCCAAGTGATGGAAACCATTGGAATCACTTGGCAGAGAGTGCACAATCACTGGCGGAAGCCGGAATCACTGGTCTATGGTTACCCCCCGCATTCAAAAGTGCTAATGGTGAAAATGACACTGGGTATGGGACATATGATCTCTTTGACTTAGGCGAATTTGACCAAAAGGGATCAGTTCGTACCAAATACGGCACAAAAGACGAATACCTCAAGGCGATCAAAGCTGCACAATCGCACGGTATACAAGTGTATGCCGATATAGTACTAAACCATAAAATGGGTGCTGACCATGAAGAAAAGCTTTTGGCCACTCCTTACAACCTTGAAAATCACAGTGAGCAGATTGGAGACCATCAGGAAATTATGGCTTGGACCAATTTTACTTTTCCCGGCAGAAATGGAAAATATTCAGAGCTACAATGGCATTGGTGGCATTTCTCAGCGACAGATTTGAACACATTTGATCATGAAATGAAAGCGGTTTTTCTTTTTGAAGGAAAATCATTTGAGGAAGAAGATCAGGAAGTAGGAAAAATAGATTATTTGATGGGTTGCAATGTGGACTTGCAAAATCCAGATGTCAGGAAGGAGCTATTCTACTGGGGAGAATGGTTTATGGAAACCACTGGAATCGATGGATTTCGAATTGACGCATTAAAGCACATGGAATTTGAATTTATCACCGAATGGATCAATCATCTTAAAACCAAGTCTGGTAAGAATTTATTTGCGGTAGGGGAAAATTGGGCAGAGCTAAATGGTGCAGTAGATAAGTTTTTCCAGCATACAGGTGGAAGCATGATGTTGTTTGATGTCGATCTCCATACCAATTTGTCAAAAGCCAGCAAAGACGCATCTACCTTTGATCTCAGGACAATTTTTGACAATACATTAGTCCAAAAGCATCCGGAATTCGCGGTGACTTTCGTGAGTAATCATGATACACAGCAATTGCAGAAGATGGAAACCGTGGTCGAAAGTTGGTTTAAGCCACTTGCCTATGCACTAATTTTACTCCGACAATCAGGCTATCCCTGCATCTTTGTGGCAGATTATTTCGGTGCTCATTATACTGACAAAGGGAAAGATGGAGAGGACCATGAAATCTGGATAGATAGTCATCAGGACATTTTGAATAGCTTTTTGTATGCGCGAAAGACCTTCTGCTATGGACCGCAAAATGACTATTTCGATGATCGATTCTGTGTTGGTTGGACGAGAATCGCCAATGATCGAAATCAAACAGGAATGGCTGTGCTGTTAAGTATTGGTGATGCAGCATCAAAAAACATGGAAACTGGTTCCCCAAACACCAAATATTACGACTTGACTGGGAACATCCAGGAAGAGATTTTCTCCAATGAATCGGGTTGGGGAGAATTCCGATGCAATGCCGGATCAGTATCAGTATGGCTGCCTAGGTGATTTTTTTTTGTATTTAAAGTCTAAAATCTAATCACTTGGCGTCCAAAATAAAAAAAGCGATCCGTTTCCAGATCGCTTTTTTGAGTTATAACAACTTTTTGCTGATTACACTAAGTCAAATCGGTCAAGGTTCATCACCTTATCCCATGCAGAGACAAAGTCCTTCACAAACTTCTCTCTACCGTCTTCACAACCGTAAACCTCAGAGATTGCTCTCAATTCTGAGTTTGAACCAAAGATCAAATCTACTCGAGTACCTGTCCACTTTGGTTCCCCCGTTTTACGATCGCTTCCAACGAAGATATTTTGTGAATCTGAAGTCGGTCTCCAAGTAGTCCCCATATCCAGCAAATTCAAGAAGTAATCATTGGTCAAAGTCTCAGGACGGTTTGTAAACACACCATGCTTCGACTTGTCAAAGTTGGCATTCAATACTCTCATTCCTCCAACCAATACGGTCATTTCCGGAGAGGTTAGGTTCAAAAGCTGAGCTTTATCTACCAACATTTCCTCAGCTGATGCCTTGTTTTTAGAATTGAAGTAGTTTCTGAAACCGTCAGCTTTTGGCTCCATGAATTCAAAGGAATCAATCTCAGTTTCTTCTTGAGAAGCATCCATTCGACCTGGAGTGAATGGAACACTTACATCAAATCCAGCTGCTTTCGCTGCTTTCTCTACCGCTGCACAACCCGCCAAAACGATCAAGTCTGCCAGCGAAACTTTCTTGTTTCCAGATTGATTGCTGTTGAATTCACCTTGGATACTTTCCAAAGTACTTAACACTTTGGACAACTGAGCAGGGTTATTTGCTTCCCAGTTTTTCATCGGCTCAAGGCGGATACGTGCACCATTAGCGCCTCCACGCTTATCTGAACCTCTAAAACTAGAAGCAGAAGCCCAAGCGGTAGAAACCAGATCAGAAACTGACAGTCCAGAGGCCAAAATATTAGCTTTCAAACCAGCAATATCATCCTCATTTACCAATTCATGGTTTACTGCAGGAATTGGATCTTGCCAGATCAAATCCTCAGCAGGAACTTCTGGACCTAGGTATCTTGATTTTGGCCCCATGTCTCTGTGAGTCAATTTGAACCAAGCTTTTGCAAACGCGTCAGCAAACTCTTCCGGGTTTTCAAGGAAATGTCTTGAAACTTTCTCGTAAGCCGGATCCATTCTCAAAGCCACGTCTGTGGTTAGCATGAATGGTTTGTGGAATTTGCCAGGAATATGGGCATCTGGAACAATTGCATCAGCATTTTTTGCTTCCCACTGATGTGCTCCAGCAGGGCTTTTGGTCAATTCCCATTCGAATTGGAAAAGGAATTTGAAGTAATCATGACCCCACTTAGCAGGAGTAGATGTCCATGCTCCTTCCAATCCGGAAGTAATGGTATCAGCTCCATGACCTGTTCCGTATGAGTTCTTCCAACCCATACCCATTTCTTCAATACTTGCTCCTTCAGGCTCCGCTCCTACGTATTTGGTAGGATCAGCAGCTCCGTGAGTTTTTCCAAAAGTATGACCACCAGCGATCAAGGCGACTGTCTCGTAGTCATTCATAGCCATACGGCCAAAAGTGACTCTAATATCATGCGCTGCGCCTAGTGGATCAGGCTGACCTTTTGGCCCTTCTGGATTCACGTAAATTAAGCCCATGTGGGATGCTCCAAGAGGATATTCTAATTCACGTGCTCCAGAGAAACGCTTGTCATCTCCCATCCACTCACCTTCAGAACCCCAGTAAACATCTTCTGCCGGTTCCCAAACATCCGCTCGTCCACCTGCAAAACCAAAGGTTTCAAAACCCATTGTTTCAAGCGCCACATTTCCTGTAAGGATCATCAAATCCGCCCATGAAAGTTTTCGTCCATATTTTTTCTTTACTGGCCAAAGAAGGAAACGTGCTTTGTCAAGGTTCGCATTATCAGGCCAGCTATTCAATGGTGCAAAACGCTGTGTGCCAAAACCTGCACCACCACGTCCATCTTGTACTCGGTAAGTACCGGCACTGTGCCAAGCCATTCTGATCATAAATGGACCATAGTGACCGTAGTCAGCAGGCCACCAGTCTTGGGAGGTTTGAAGAACATCGGCGATGTCTCTTTTTACTGATGCAAGATCCAGGGATTTGAATTCTTCAGCATAGTTAAAACCCTTTTCCATTGGATTGGAAAGCTCGGAGTGCTGACGCAAAATATTCAACTTCAGTTGATTTGGCCACCAATCTCGATTTCGGGGACCTGCACCAGCTGCTTGAGAAAGCTGACCATTGTGAAATGGGCATTTACTTATGTCGCCACCCCTACTGACATGAGAACTGTTACTGTCATCATTGATTTCATCAAGGATTGAGTCGTTTCCGTTGTCGTTGTTCATAGTATATTGAGTTTTATTTTTATTTTCTATTTCAAATTTAGCAATTACTGATTGTATATAAATATTTTTTCGATTGATAAAAACTATGACTCTTATCAGGGAAATAGGCCCTCACAATTAAAAGAAGTTAGTATTTCCAAAATATCAATTCATTACTTTTTCTGAACAGACATCCATTCCATGATGCTGACAGGTCGTCCATTGATCATTACCAGCGAACCGTCAAAATCTGTTCGCGCCACATTTGCATGAGAATAAATCCATGACCAATGACCCGGATAATGGTAATCTTTCCCGCCATAAAAGCCGGTAATGTCAGTGACGTTGTCATAGTAACTGAAATGGACATTTTTTGCACCAGCTTGCTTAAGTCGATTATAAAGTGGAACTACCGTCTCATCCGGCTTGGTAGTCGTATCATCTTTGGAATGAACGAACCAGATCGGCACATTTTTGATCTTTTGGACTTGCGCATCGGTTATGAATTCATTATTGTATGCTAAGGCTGATATGTAGCCTGCAGCAAAATAATTCGGATGCTCTAGGATCAGTTTCAAAGACATATAACCACCATTTGAGCAGCCTCCCACATAAATTCTGTCAGGATCTATTTTAGGATTTCCTTTGACATAATCTTGGATCAAAGCCATTAATGCCTCATTGTAAATATCATTGGTCTGACCACGGGTCATACCATCCGAACCTTGCATCCAAAATGTCGGAGCCTGAGGAACCAATACATAGGCTCCATCACCAAAAAACTGCTGGATATCCCTTGATGCATAATTTGCAGCTCTATTTCCTAAAAGTGGGATTGTCGGATCAGTTCCCCCTTCTCCTCCACCATGCAACCAAATGATCAATGGGGCTTTCCCCTGAACATTTTTTGGCTCAAAATCCGCATAAGACAAAGTCATGGATTCACTGTGTTTAAACTTCCCATTTAAGTCAAACTGATCTACCAAGGGCATTAATCGGTCTGACTCTGTATCCCATACTTTCCCGGAGGTGGTTTGCACTACAGTAAGCTTATAGTCGATCCACACATTTCCTTTAGATCTGAAATATTGAATCGGAGAGCCAATGGGTTGAATGGGACTCACCCCAAGCACAAGTGTGACAAATTCCCCACTTTCAGTTCGATTTCCTTTGGAATCTGAGCTATAGGTAAATACGACAGATCTAGTTCCGGAAGCAGTTTCAGCTGAAATTTCCCCATCACTGGAGTTTCGTGAAGCGTAGACTACAAATTCAGAAGAATTGGAAGAAGTGACTGCTTCACCCATATTTAAGATTACCTTATTCACTGCCGGTCCCCAATCGAAGCCTTCGATCACTAGGGTATATTCTCCGGAGAAAAGTTGAGTCTCAACTTCATTTAAAGGATCTAAGCGATGACTTGCATTCGCTAATGCGGGAGATAAAAACAGGAAAATAAGGAATAACCAACTGAGCTTTTTCATAGGTTTGAATTTTGGGTTAGGGTAAAATATCTCGAATGAAAAGATAAGTAATCAGGTTAAAATTAAGCATGTTTTTATTTGAGTGGATAATTCAATTCATCTAAGAAAAATAGATCGTCAATCTTTTTTCATAAAAACTTTAAAAATTATTTAATCAAGGTAAACATCCATTCAAAAAGGAAAAATCAAAAGAGAATGCTGACTCACTGTGTTAAAATCTCGCCACACCCGATTAATTTCAGTGTGTGTTTTTGCTGCTTCGAGTCCTGCAAATGGATAGATTTTTGCAGTGATTTTCCTGCAGTTTTGAGTTAATTTCCGGCTGACTCGACTGACTTTTTTAAGGGTGGACTTTGAAATTTTACCCCTTTTTTCCAGTTCTTTCCAAGAGTCCTCCACTATGTCATGAAATTCTTTTAATTGACTTTTCAACTTTTTGCTTTGCTTTTCAAAATTGGCTTGGAAGTACTTCAATTGCCGTTTATTATATTGTCTAGTATCATTTCTTCTCCAAAAAGACTCCTCGATCAGATCAAGTAAATGGCTTGAAATTCCAACAATATTTGCAGTCAGAGTAGTCTCAGCAAATTGTAAAAAAGGATATCTATAGACTGCATCAGGTAAGGTTGCTTCTTTAGGTAAAATCTCGAAAACCCGATTAAGCGGAATCACCAAGTTATCCGTTTTAAAGGCATGACTTCCTGTGGCGATCATCCCCATATAATTCCAACCATCAAGAATCTCTACCTCTTCTTTTTTGAGTAAAAAGGCTTTGACTAAAGGCTTTGCATTTTTGTCATAAAGTGGAATTCCATTTGAAAATAGTTCGCAATTCGCCGTAAAATGAGTCGCGTGCAAAGCTCCCGATGCGTAGGTCCAACTGCCACTAACTATATAATTTTCTCCGATCTGATCTGCTTTCCCTCCTACAAAACCACTTCCTGCCAAGCAAGCCTTAGGGTCTGAAAAAATCTCTTGACTGAGTTGAGGATCTAAAAACCCAACAAACCATCCCGCACCCGCGCAAAGAGTTATTGTCCAGCCCAGACTTCCATCAAGCTTAGCCAACTTTTCCTCAATTTTCAAAGCTTCAGGCAAGGTCAATTCTAAGCCTCCGAATTCTTTTGGAACAAAAAGCTTAAACCAACTCTCACGATAAATGGCTTCAAGCCAGTCTTCAGGAAGATGACCGATTTGCTCAGCTTGAGCTGAAGATTCATTGGAAAAAATGGAAAAGACTGACATTAATAATAAAGAGATTTAAGATGAAAAGGGAAGATATAAAAACTAGGTGATAGTTCCCTTCTTCAGTTCATTGACCGCATAATCAACTGCTCTTGCAGTCAATGCCATGTAGGTGATGGATGGATTTTGTGTGCCTGTGGAAGTCATACAGGCACCATCAGTCACGAACACATTTGGAGCCAAGTGCATCTGGTTAAATCCGTTTAAAATGGAAGTTTTAGGATCTCGGCCCATTCTGACTCCACCCATCTCGTGAATGTCAAGTCCCGGCGCTTGGCCGCTGTCAGATTTCCGAATATTAGTACAACCAGCCTTCAGAAGCATTTCCTCTCCCTGTTCTAGGAAATCCATTAGAATTTTTTCATCATTTTCATCATACGCTACATTGATCTTGAGCTGAGGAATTCCCCATTCGTCCTTTTTATCAATGCTTAAGCTAACCAAATTACTTTCTTTAGGAATCGTCTCCCCCTGCATCATCATATAAACTGACCAAGGTCCTGGAACTGAATTAGCTTCCTTAAAATCTGTTCCAAAAGGTGAATTTCTTGCCCCTCCCCAACCTGATCTTCCTGCAGTATAGAAACTCATATACCCTCGCTGGAAGTCCATTTCCTGTCTTTTTACATTTCTGAAATTGGGAAGCATCACAGCGGTTGGTCTGCGTCCGGAATAGTATTTATCTTCAAATCCCTCAAAACTCGCACTCATCGAGCCTCTATAATTGTGAAAAGCAATGTATTTCCCCAAAATTCCTGAGTCATTTCCTAAGCCTTCGGGAAATCGGTTTGAGGTAGAGTTGAGCAAAATCAAATTGGTATTCAATGCAGCTGCATTGAGAAAAATGACCTTAGAATAATATTCTGTAGCGGCTTTCGTCAATCGATCGATTACTCGTACTCCAGTGACTTTCTCCTTTCCCTCATCCCATATCAAGGAATGAACCACAGAATCCGGACGAAGGGTTAGGTTTCCAGTTTTCGCAGCATGAGGCAAAGTGGAGGAGTTTGAACTGAAATATCCACCAAAAGGACAGCCTCGATAGCATTGATTTCGAGCTTGACATTGTCCCCTTCCTTGGGCTAGGTGAACTTCCTTTGGCTGAGTCAAATGGGCGCATCGACCAATCACAAACTTCCGATCACCATAAGCATCAAAAATCCGCTTTTGAATTTCCTTCTCCACACAATTCATTTCCCAAGCGGGCAAAAACTCCCCATCAGGCAAAGTGTCCAGTCCATCAAAATTCCCACTGATTCCCACAAACCGCTCTACATGGCTATACCAAGGAGCGATATCATCATATCTAATGGGCCAGTCCACAGCAAATCCATCGCGACCGGGACCTTCAAAATCATATTTACTCCATCGCTGAGTTTGTCTTGCCCAAATCAGTGATTTCCCGCCAACTTGATATCCTCGAACCCAATCAAAGGGCTTCTCTTGCTCATAAGGATGCTCAGAATCCTTTACAAAAAAATGAGCTGTATCCTCCTTGTAGGCGTAGCAGCGATTGACAACTGGATTTTCCAATTTATCCGCTCTCGGAATCTGATTGCGGTGAGGCATGTCCCATGGATTGGAAGTCATGGTCGGATAATCCTTAAGGTGCTCGACTTGCCTGCCTCGCTCGAGAACCAATGTTTTCAATCCCTTTTCACAAAGTTCTTTTGCAGCCCAGCCTCCTGAGATGCCGGAACCAACCACAATGGCGTCGTATTGATGCATATTCATAGAA
>CAYTXN010000010.1:0-27089 GCA_964441195.1 uncultured Limnohabitans sp. | reverse complement strand
GGATTTAGCTTAAGGGAGTCAAGTTTTTCGATCGGGAAAAGTAAATCTTGTGCAGATTGATTGTCTGGAAAAAGCACTTCTTTGCTGAAATCAATGAAGTTGTTGGTGAGTATAAGTGATTGATTATCTGTATCTGAAGTTTCCTGAGATAAAGTTTGAATAAGGTGTTTATAATCCTTTAATTTCATTTGATAGCTGATTGCTATTAGTGCAGGAAACGCCAAATAAATTCCAAACGCCAAATTCTGTTGTCTTCTTTGAATGGCATATATTATGACAATAGCGAAAGCTTGAAAAGCCACCATTTTCCAATCTTGTTGGATCAAACTGATTGCGACTCCAATTAGAATTAGGCCAGCCATTGCTCTTTTTAACTTCAGATTTCTCCTCCATTCTTCCCAACCTGTGGCAATCAAAAAAGCCAAAATCGGCACCAGAATAATCAAGTGTCTTGGATTAAGATAAATTGGATTGTAAAGCCGAAGGGTGGTACTCATGACCCAAAATAGTCCTAGTAAGCTTAAAAATGCCAAACCAAATTCAATTCCGGGACTGGTCGGTTTCTTCCAGATTTTTAACAACCCCGGTATCGCAAAAACAATCCAAAGCCAGTAAGATCGCTCGACAAAAGTGATGATGGGAAGGATCGTCAATCGTTTTAGCATCACCCAAGCACTTTTGTCCGCATAGGTGAACTCGGAGATGTAATGTCCATCCTGAATTGATTCAAATCGATAAAATGGGCTTCCGAATTTGATATAGAAATACCCAAGATAAAGTGCGCCAAAGGCTAAACCCAAACCCAACAAACTGGAATAAAACGAAAGATTCCTATTTCCCTTTTTCCAATCAAAAACAAAAAGAAGAATGGGAAGTGGGGCAAGAAAGATGATGGTTTCCTTGGTAATAAATCCGAAAAACAACCCGGAAATAACTCCCAAAGCTGCTAGAAAAGGCTTATCTGTTCTATAGACGGCTGAGAAAGGAACCAAAACCGTCCAAAATACAAGTAGAGAATCAGGATAAACCTTGGTCAAAAAGTGCAAGAAATAGACTTGGGTGGAAAACCAAATAAGCAAAACCCATGGATTGATTTCTTTAGGCAAAACCTTTAATAGTAAGCCTAAAGTCCCGATGTAACTTACCAGCGAAATCAGCGAAATCCGGTGTGGATCAAAGCCAAATAGAAAGCTAATAAATCCGGATGGAACATACGCACCCCAGCGGGTGGAAAAGTGATAATCGTTAAATTCCATTGTTCCTTCCCAGAATTTTTTTCCAGCAAGCAGGTAATAAACGTCATCCGAAAAAGTAATTCCATCGAAGGCGAAAAACCAATAGAGTGATAGGAAGGTAATTCCGAAAAAAAATGCTGCTCTCTTTGGATGAAACTTAAAATATTCTCTGACGGACATTTTGTAAAAATAGAGAAGAAAAGGAGATAGAATAGAAATACACTTTGTGAAATACTGTGGAAATATGCTTCGCGAAATACGGTAGAAATATGCACAACTAGCGCAAGGTCTTCAGACTTGTGCTTAGCTATATGCAGTCTTCAGACTGCCTAGTTTAAATCTTATATAATATTGTAGTCCGAAGACTGCATACTTTTAGGTCCAAGTCTGAAGACTTGAACCAATTCGGGACTACTACAAATTAGGTCTAACCCTGCCTGCGTCAGGCAGGTCTGAAGACTTGAACCAACCCAGTATTTCACCCGGCGAAGTCGGGTTTATTTCAATTGTATTTCCAATGTATTTCCAGCCCCACTAATTCTAAAATTTTACTGACAATAGGTGTCATTCCTCTCTGAAACCATTTTTTCTTTCCTACATTTAGACACTTATCGTCAAAAACCATGGCCCAATCAAGTCAAATCGAACAGCAAAAAATTCTTCGTGTTTTCAAATTGATCAATTTACTTCAGGGAAATATAGGTAAACCGGTTCATCGACTTGCCGAACTTTTAGAAACTGATGAACGCACCATTTATCGGTATTTCAAGCTTTTGGAGGCATTGGGTTTTGTGGTCATCAAGGAGTTTAATAAGTACAAAATCAACGAACGACCTGAATATTTGCCTGCAACTTCGACTTTCGGAAGCTTTTCCCAGGAAGAAAATCTTTGGCTTAAAAGCCTCATCGAAAGTCAGGGCAAGACCAATTTATTACGGGATTCACTGCTTCAAAAACTCCAGTTGAAGTCTGAGGTGAAGCAAGGAACGGAGCAACTTTTCAAGGCGAATTTGGGTCGATTCGTAGATTTGATTGGACAGGGGATCTCAGGCAAAAAGCAAATATGGCTAAAGGATTACTATTCTCTGAGTAGCGATACGGTCTCTGACAGACTTGTCGAGCCGGTTGGTTTCTCGACTGATTATGAAAACATACATGCTTTTGAACTCGAAAGTAAGAGTATGAAGGTTTTCAAGATCGAGCGGATTGGAGAGGTGGTAGTTAGTTTGGATCCATGGAAAAATGAAGCAAAGCATGAACTTCCCGGACAGGCTTTGTTTGGTTATACAGGCAAGAAGAAATTTCCCGTCAAGCTCAAATTGAGTAAAAAAGCCTTTCAATTGATGGGAGAGGAGCATCCCAATGCACTTCCTTTTATGTCAATCAAAAACCGAAATCAATTTTACTTTATCGGTGAAGTCGCTCAATTACCAGGTTTGGCGCGGTTTATTCTGGGTTTACCCGGTGAAGTGAAGCTCGAAGAAGGTGAAGAAATGAAGGCTTATTTAAAGGAGCAGTTGGCGAAAGGAGTGTTTTAAAGTATCAAGATGTTAGATTTAAGTATCAAGATGTGATTCAAGAAGCGAGAAACAAGAATCAAGATTTTTATTGATTTCTAGAATAGTAAAAGTTCATCTGGATTTTTTCTGTTGTCCCAAATTCTTAGAATTATGATTTGATTTTCCCGATCATTGTAAAAAATAGAAACATGAGTGAGTATCTTCATTCTTACCCCAAAAAAATGACTTTTCTTTCCTAGTGTTGGGAACTTGCTTAAAAGTTGAATTGAACTCTGAATTTTTTGATCAAGCTTTTCGCTAAAAGTATAGGACTTGTTGTGATTTGCCCAATATGTATAAATCTCAAATCTGTCCTCAAGGGCCTTATCTGTCCAGATTATTTCTTTTTCCATTCCTGAAAAATCCGTTGAGCTTCTTCGTTCGAATAAACCTTTCCTTCCTTAAGGTCATTCAAACCCTCATTTATGAATTCTTTTCCTTTTTCAGAAAAATTGATAAGCGCTTCATCTGAATCAACATGAAGTAAATTCAATACTTCAGTAAGAAGATCTTTATCTTTTGAAGAGTTGATTTCCTCAATAATCTTCATTTTTAGTGTCGTCAATTCCATACTCCCTTTACGATTAATTTCAATCAATTGGATAAAGTAAATATTCCAGATTCTTGATAAAAGAAACAAGATACAAGATACAAGAACCATGATTTCTTGATTCTTGTATCTAGCCTCTTACTTCTAAAAGCTATCCTTGATGCTCGTCTCTCAACAAATCATTGACAGTCTTCACAGGATTGAAGGTGATCAAAGGCACTTCCACAAAGAGCGTGTTCCAGCCGGCCATCGCACCGTTCCAAAGTCCGGGAAGTTCTAAAGCTTTCAGGTCTCTACCGCTTTTTGATTTCTCGGTAATAAAGCCGGTCTGCATATCCCTGAACTTCATCAGATCAAAAGAATTGCCTTTGTAATCTTTCGTTCCACAAACCAAATCCACCGGATTGAAGTGTGTTGATGCACTGAAATGAGTTTTTGAATTGGAGTCATTTAGATCGATCTGAGCAGTTTCTAGGATCTGGAGTGACATCGAACCATCTTCTTCCTGAATCCAAAAAGGTCCGCCGCCAGGCTCACCGGTATTGCGGACCATTCCGCACACTCGGATAGGACGGTTGAGTTTGCTTTTCAAAAATCCTCCCACTTCTTCCAAAGAACCTGAAGAAATTGTCGCGGGAATCTTTCCTCCCAGATGATCTGAGTAAACCTCTGCAGCAAACGCGACACTGTCTTTGTCGATGGTGGAATCCAAACCCTTTAATGCTTCAAACACTTTCTCTTGAACTTCCAAAAGCAATCCTGCAATTGCCATTTTGTAGTTTTTGGTGGGTTCTTTGAGCCGATCCGGGACGACGTTATCGATATTTTTGATAAAAATCAGGTCCGCTTTGATATCATTCAGATTTTCCAACAAAGCTCCGTGACCGGCTGGACGGAAAAGTAAACTGCCGTCCTCTTCTTCAAAAGGCTCATTTTCCATCGTAACGGCAATGGTATCTGTTGCTTTCTTCTGAGTGGAATAGGTCACTTCAAATTCCAAACCACTTGTTGACTTAAGGTCAGGAAGGACTTTTCCGATTTCCGCTTTGAATTTTTCTTCGTGCTCAGGAGAAACGGTAAAATGGATTTTCACTGTATTACCCTTTCCGATCCCATATTGAACACCTTCCACCAAATGTTCCTGTGCAGGAGTTCTGTTCTCAGCTGGATAACTGTGGAATCTTAAAAGTCCCTTTGGCAGATTTCCATAGCCCAATCCTTCATCTGAAAGCAATTCATTAACGATTTTCTTGGCATCTCCTGAATCTAAGCAAGCCTGAATACTGGTTCCTTTTGACTTTAGTGAATTATCCAAATCATCGAAAAAGGCGAATTTGGGAAGATTAGAGATGAATTTCTGGGTAAATGCACTTTTGGAAAGGTCTCCATCGCCCTCAAGAAATGAGAACAAATCCTTGAACATTCGTGAAGCTGCACCGGATGCAGGGACAAATTTCACCACCTCAATTTTCGAAGCTTTGCTCGGATAGGTTTCGGTGAAATGAGCCAATTCACTTTCTGTGAGTACTTTGATCCCATCTTCAGGAGTGGCTGGTGCGGTAATTTTCAGAAATGGAAATCCGTTTTTGAAGTTTTGGATTTGCTGGTTGACGGTTTCAGGGTTCATGCCCTGGGCCAGTACTTTAGTTTTAAGGCCTGTATCCATGGTTTTTCGGGTTATAAAAGTTGTATCTGTAAGATAACAGGCTTCTTTGCTTTGCTCAAATTCAACTTGGCATTTTTTAGAAAAATCTTGAAGAAAGTAGAGCGAACTGCTTAAAAACCCATTCTTTTCAAAAAATCCTCGCGTTTACCCGGCGAAATGCTGACTTGTTTGTCATTGTTCATGACGATATATCCACCTTCTGCACGGACAAACTTTTTCACTTCTCCTAGATTGATGAGAAAACTATTATGGACTCGCATGAAATTGCTGTCTTGAAGCATGTTTTCGTATTCTTTCAGGTTCTTGCTGACGACCAGTTTTCTTCGATCGGAAAGGTGAAAATCTGTGTAAGAACCATTGGCTTCGCAAAAGAGAATATCCTTTGTGGGAATAAATTCGACTCCCTCCGAAGTGGAGAGACAGATTTTTCGGTTTTCCGAGGGACTGCTCTGCATATTACTCAGCAGATTTTCCAAGAGGTTTTGCCGGCTTTCAGACTCGATCAGTTTTTTTGCTTTTTGAACCGAAGCGATCAATTCTTCAAGATCAATCGGCTTTAGCAGGTAATCAATTGAGCTAAACTTGATCGCTTTGATCGCATAATGCTCAAAAGCAGTAGTAAAAATCAGATGAAAATCGAGATGTTTCACCTTTTGTAACACATCAAATCCTGTCCCTGTTTGGAGTTCGATATCCATAAAAACAAGGTCTGGACGCAACTGAGTAATCTTTTCAACGGCTTCATCCACTGTGGCCGCGGTATCCTTGACTTCGACTTCGGGGCAATATTCTTTCAGAAAGCTTTTTAAAGTTTCCCTGCTATGGAATTCGTCCTCGACGATGATTACACTAAGTTTTGCTTTCATGCTTTTATTCTTTTCAGTTGTTCACCTTATATTCTGACTCACTCAAATTCAAAGTTTGGGTAATTTGATGGTGATTTTGGTGCCTTCTACTAGGTCCTCGATTATGATCTGATTTGAATAATCTGCACCATTTGCCATTTTCAGTCGCTCTTCAGTTAAAGCCATCCCTCTGGAAGGTCGGTGAATGTCACTTTTTGAGGCAGTAGAAGCTTTTCTCCCGATGCCATTATCTTCCACTTCGCAAAGGATGTGATCTTCATGATCAAAAAACCGGATCCAAACCTTTCGCTCCCCACTTTGCTTTGGCATCAAACCATGCTTTATGGCATTTTCTACAAAAGGCTGCACAATCAGCATCGGAACTTCCTGATAGCTTAGGTTGGAATTTTCGGGAAAATCTATTTGAAATGAAAAGCTGTGATCAAATCGCAGCGATTCTAAGTCGAGGTACACTTTTAGGAGTTCCACTTCCTTTTCCAAAGTCACATGAACGTCAATTGAGTTTTCTAAAACTTGACGGACAAACTTGCTAAACTTGGTCAGGTAGGAGAGGGCAGCTTCCTTTTGGCCACTACTGATCAGGTGTTGGATCGAACTCAGACTGTTGAAGATGAAATGTGGATTTATCTGTGCACGGAGTGCTCCCAATTTGGTCTGGAAGGCATCTTTTTCGGCAGATTGCTTTTCTTGGCTTATGGTTTTGATTTTGTAGGAAAGTCCGAGAGCGAAGATGGTGCTTTCGATGGCCGAACCTGTGATCATGTAGTCCAGCTTTAAAAGAAACATGGTCATTAGTGCTCCAGTTGTGAAAATTAAGGTTCCAGCAATGACAAAATACTTGAGTTTGTTGGGATAAAAGGACCAAAGGTATCCAATTCCGAAAAAGGCAAATCCCGCCATAAAATAGCGCTGACCATCCATTAAATAGGATTGAAATAAGCTGTATGGGTTAGAATAAATAATGAAGGAATTGATCAATACTAATCCAATCAATAGTCCAGCAATACTCAGCACCACTAGGTCAAATCGAGGAAGGACCTTTTGAAATTCCAGAAAATGTCGGATAAACATGAGGTAAAAAAGATTGATCAATAGCTGGGAAACCGTAGTCAGCCAGAAATAAAACCAAGGATAATCATACCCAAAATAGTCCGCTAGATTGGGACTGATTCGGGAATAATAGATCAATTGAAAAAGCAGAAATGCACCGTAATAAATGAACTGGTACTCCTTCACATAAAAGAAGAGGATCACATTAAATACCATCAAAACAGCTGCTACACCCAGAAAGAAATAAGCCAAAACCTGAATCTTGAATGAAGAGGGACTGATGTATCCAGCGAGCAGGTTATGCGCCTCCGGAGTGGAAAAGGCGAAACGCTTTTTCTCCAGATCAGGGGTTCCCCTTAAGTATCTGGACTTGACAAAGAGCTTCGTGCCGTTGAAAAGATCAGAAACCGCAATAGGTATGAAATGAATATTCTGATACTTGTTTCTTTTCAGGCTGTTCTCAGCCATTAATGTCAAGTTGTGTTCTTTGATTTTCCCCTCTTGGAAAATGTATAAATGGCTGATCTCAACTCCGCCTGGATAAAAATAGATCGTGTCTGTCTGGCTAAGAACGTTTAAGTATGGTGAAAAATCGACCTCAAACCAGTATTCAAAATCTCGATGAGCGATTCCAGGAGGCTCATTTTGATCAAAAATCCCATTTGAAGAGAGGTGGATTATTGAATCAATATTTGCCGGATTTTCCAATCGAAGAACCGTTGGAGTCAGGGTCACCTGATAGCTTGTAGCTAAGTCCTGCGCATAAACAGGACTCCAAATAAAGGCAAGAATGAAAAGAAAAAAATAGATGATTTTCATCTTCATGCGAGATTTGGAAATCGGATCAAGACTGCTTTACATTCTTCTTTTTCATCAGGACAAGCTTGCAATCCTACTTCGCTTTTGATTTCAAAGGGCCTGATTTCATTGAGAAGTGAAATGTAGTCTTCCCAAGGTGTAATTGATTTTAGGTATTCTGAATTTACAGTTTTCGCCTGATTCTTTGCTTTATTGTTGATTAATACCTTGAGATCTACTTTTTCTTTTGAAAGGAAAAATTCAATGTGAATACCCAAATCCCCATCAGACAGATGGATTTGTTCCTCAAGAAGATTTTCGATTAGACTTTGGACAATAATGGAAGGAATTTTTGCCTGAGTATGATCTTTCAATCCATGACTGAGAACTTTGTATCGAAGCTTTTCCCCGTATCTCAATCGCTGCAACTGAAGGTACCAATCGATCATTTGGATTTCTTCAGCGACCAACACAGAATCTTTGTCAAGTTGCATCAAAAAGTAGCGGAGTAGCTTTCCAAAAATCCCTAAAAAACGTAAAGAAGACCGCTTGTCTTCTGTCAAAATAAAGTGTTGAATAGCGTTCAAAGAATTGAAAACAAAGTGCGGACTTAGTTGTGCAGAAATGGCCTCAATTTGAAGTTGAGCAGCTTTTTGTTGAATTTTCCATCGCTCAAACTGCTCGGCTTTTGCTTTTTTTTCAGCTCGAATTCTTGCGATTTGACCGGCATATATAGATGCCACCGATAGCAAGATTCTGACATGTTGTTCCGAGAAAAAGCCAAGCTCTGAGTTTTCGCTGTCGATGACTCCTATCACTTTTCCATCCAAAAGAATGGGTACCGCAATCTCGGATAACCTTAATTGATCATCCTGAATATATTCCGGATCATTTCGAGTATCAGGTATGATCATTGGAAGTCCGGACTGAGCGACTCGGCCTGTGACACCTTTACCAATTTTTATTTTCAAAGCATTCAAAAGCTGATACCCTTCGGGATTTTTTGGTCCAAGCGCTGCTTTTTGAATCAAAAATTCTCCTGACTCATCGACGAGATAAACTACTGCATCCTCAAAGCCTAAGATCGAAATACAGTTTCTGACCATATCCCAAAGAATCTCCTCCTCAGAATCCATGGAAAACATGGAAGTGGAGAAGTGAACCAGGATCTCTTCGATTTCTTTGGAATGGATGGTTTGCATGGAATTCATTTCTGCGTCAATAAAAAGATACAGTTTGTCGGTGATTTTTATTCAATCAGGTGGAAGGAATAGCTGGAAATCTAAGAAGACATTCGTCCATAATTTGTTCCAATTGACGGATTATGGATTTGGATTGACGGATGGAAGTAATGGATAGACCAATTGAATTCAGCTTTAAAAATTGGCTTTAGAGTCAAATTTGGACGTTTTGTTCCTTGAAAAATCAGAATTGCAAATCCGTCAATTGAAACTGGGCATCTGTGAATTACACAAAAATCCTAAAGTCCCGCCCTACTAAGTTTGGATCATCGAAAGGGCAATTCCTTTTATGATTTTTAACCAATCAAATTCAATATCAATATGAAAAAGTATCTAATGATTATCGGAATCGGAGCACTTTTGCTACAGGCCTCATGTGATCCACTTCAGCAAGATGAAACAGTCCTGCTGTCAGACCAGGAATTATTGCAATCAGGTGAAATCAACTCTGGGGAAAATTTCAGGCATGGAAAAGTTGAAGCTAGTTGGAAAGTAGAAGAAGGTTACCGAATGATGGAAGGCGCCTACCTGATGCTGCCTTCTTACCTACCTTTGGAAAAGGTAAACCGAACTTATGAAAGCACCCGTTCAGATGACCAATTTGTAGCGGAAATGATCAAAGAATCATTGAAGGTTTTTGATTCCAACATTGACCGAAATGGTCGGTTTCTTAGTCCGCTTGCCCGGAGAAATCATCAAGCGATGAGAGGAGGGGAACATGAGATCGAATATGATCTTATTGCAGCTAAATTTTTGGACGATGATGAAGCTTTGGCCTCTATGGCTGGATATTTGAAAATAGAAGATATCAAAGGCGAATCAACAGATAATGAATCAGCCTATTATTTTCTAAAGTTCCTCGGCAATAATTCAGAAAGCGCAATGGGTGGTTGTCCCGACCGGAAGAATCCTTGGTGTGATAGTATTCCCCCTATCCAAGCACCTCAACTGGTGGAAATCGTGGAATTTTTGCCGATTTTGAAAAGAGCTGAAGGCAGATCTCAACCGACTGCTACCGCACTTACTGACCTGAAGTGGGGTGCAGACCTTGATCCAGTACCTATTGCATTGCTATTGCCCGCAGTTCAAAAAATAGCAGCTAATGCAGAACCAACTCAGGCGAATAAAGATCATAAGGATTGGATCATCATTGAAAGCATGGCTGGAAGTTATGGTGTAAACCTGGTTAATTCCAGAGGGACATTTTTGGCCTTTGGAGCCGGTGGGTCAGTATTTGGACTGATCAATGAAAAATATGATGCTTCCGGGGATTTGGATTGGGCATCGATTCAGTTGAATCGCCGAAAATTTGAATTTGAAATGTGGTTTTTCTGGAGCAAATGGGCTGCTGCCAAAAGCGCAGGACCTGCTCCAGGAAGATAAGCGCTACTTTCTAACTAAAGAAAACCGGATCTTTTGACCCGGTTTTTTTTGTGCCATGATCCATTGACTTTCTTCGGCCAATTGAAGGATTCTAGGATAGCCCCCAGTCACCTGAGCATCCTTCAATAAGACTACAAGTTTGCCTCCAGATGTAAGCTGCACAGTTCCTGGAAATACCGGATTGGTGGGAAGTTCAGGAAGATTATTCTCAAGTAATTCAAGCAATTGCACCCCCATTCGATTTGACTGTTGTGAGATTCGAAAAGTTTGGGAAAGGAGTTTTTCTTTCAAATCTTCACTGAGCAAATGAAAGTCAGGTCCTGGGTAAGCAGTAATTTCTTCCTTTTGAAACCAATCAGTCGACCATTTTGCCTTAGCATTGAGGACAGGAGTAGCTTGAAAATCGGCGAAATACTTGATTTTATCTCCTTTTGAAAAGTAAGGATCTTCTGTTAGTCCCGGGTAAAAACTTCTGGAGCTTAGAATTTTTGGTGATTTAAAACCATACCTGATTCCAATGTAAACTCTTGCTCCGTTCAAAAATGCTCCGATTTCCAGAATATCTTTTTTCTCAATGGTGATGAGATTTGTCCCATCTATTTCCTCTCCGTTTAATCGGACTATTGCTTGTGCACCTGCTAAGGCAATGCAAGTGGGCAGATCAAACTGAATTTGAAAACCAGGTTGTGAAATTTCCAAAACCCCATTATAATTTTCATTTTGAAGGATATGGTTGACCCAAGCAAATGATTTCATATCTAGGGCACCGGAAATGGGAACTCCAAAACTAGCCTGACCCCGTCTCCCTAAATCTTGTATAGATGAACCAGGACCTGTTTTCAAAATGGTGGCAATCGCCATTTCCTTGCTCATCTCTTTCTGGGAAAAGGTGGAGAAATCAGCATTTTTTCCATTTCATCCGTATCGATAGGAACAAATTTCCAACGATCACCCGGTGAAGCAAATACGGGAGGGGTCTTTTCCAAATCAAATAATTTAATCGGACTTCGCCCAATGACATGCCATCCTCCAGGACTTTCCTGAGGATAAATTCCGGTTTGTTTCCCCCCAATGGCTACCGATCCTGCATCAACAGTTCTGTCTGGTACTGATTTTCGTGGAGTGTGGAGTTTTTGTGGAAGTCCGTTGAGGTATGGAAATCCGGGTAAAAAGCCAAAAAAATGAAGTCGATAAATAGGAGATGAATGGAGTGCAATCAACTCATTCACAGTGACCCTGTGAGCTATGGCTACGGCACCAAGGTCGGGACCATATTCAGAATTATAGCAAACAGGAATTTCCCATGTCTGGGGTGATAGTTCTTTGGGTTTGATTTTGAATTTTTGGAATTGTCTCTGAAATGCCAATTGTGCCTCCGGAGTTTTCCACAAAATAGTCAAAGCAGTGAAACCTTGTCGTGCTTCGGTGATCTGATCTTGCCAGTCATTTTTAAGAAAATCCAAGAACCCAAGTTGCTTACTTAGCAAAAAATCATCAGGAGTTATATCCCACTTTATTTCTCCCAGACGAGGACTGATGACAATATAGGTTGGCTTTATTTCCAAAATTGATTTCGTATGATGGGTAAAAATTCCATTATTCCTGGGTTATCGCCATGAACACAAATCGTATCCGCATGAATAGGGATTGATCCTCCGCTAACCGTATTTATTTTTCCATGGTTCAAAATTGACTCTAAGTGAGAAATCACCTGGTTTTTCTTGGTAAAAAGAGAATTTAAGATGGACCTACTTACCAATTTATAATTATCCTGATAAGCCCGATCTCCAAATATCTCCAATTTGATAGGGAGGTTTACGTTGTTTGCAGCTTTTTCAATTTCGGAATGGGGAGGTGCAAAAAGTGGAATTTGGCCAAATTCTAATTTCAAAAAAGCTACCAACTCATTTGCTAATTCTGCATTTGCAGCCACATCATTATATAAAGCCCCATGAAATTTGATGTGGTTGAGTGGGATATTCTCCTTTTCAGAAACACTTAAAAAAAGATTAATCTGATCTCTGAGGCTATTGATTAAAGCTTTTGGTTGAATTGAAATAGATTTCCTGCCAAAATTTTCCTGATCAGGATAAGAGGGGTGTGCACCTGCTTTTTTGTCAAATTTTTTGATAAGGGTCAAAGTATTGTTGATCGTTTGCCGATTCCCAAAATGTCCACCACAGGCAACACTTGCCACATCAATAAATGGAATGATTAACTCCTCATCGAATATTCCTTCTCCAAGGTCGCAATTAAGAGTAAAATCAGATCTAAGCATCTAAAAACATTAAAATCGATGTCGACTTTGAATTTATGGTCTTGGAAGGATCTCCACCCAAGTGCCCCTGAAAGGATCTACAACTACTTTGACGGGCCCTAATACAGCATCACTAGTTTCAAATACGACTAAATAATTACCATCTACCCAAGCACTAACTTCGGCATCTTTCCATTCACCCACTACAGAGGCCTTTACGTCAGAAGATAAGGCATTGTAGGCAATTTCACGATAAACATCTAGTGGATCACTGTCATCTTCTGTACTGCAAGCGAAGGAAAAAGAAACTAAGATAAGTGACAGCACTAAGGAATAAATTCTTTTCATAATTAAATCAGTTTATTCTTGGGACGGGATTTAATAGCTTGATGTTACCAAGTCTTTTTCATGTTTCAATTTTTTCTTCTAGGCCATATGGAATCTCGTACCTGCATGCCGACAAGCAGTTGGCTAATAATCAATCCAATGTGTGATGTAATCGTCATATCAGCCTGCCTCAGGTAGGCTCGATTTCAAAAGATCAGAAAAACAATCAAATTTAATTCTTTTTGATTATCCATCAATTCAAAATACTCATCCGTCAATTGACCAAATAAGCAGAACATTGGTCCTATTAGCTTTGATTATACCTAACTCTAAAAGCTATGAAATTCAATGGTTTAAAATCCCTTTCTTATCTATTCGTTTCCATGATCATATTAGTATCTGGATGTGAACTTGCGCCATTTGTACCCAAACCAGGGGGCTTGAATAAGTACGACCCCAACGCCAAAAATTTTGACATTGACGAGTTTGAAGCAAATTTGGTTGCCGGCTTAGGCAATCAGTGGGTGGGCTACTCCTATGTGATTAATCAGAATGGGCAGCTTGCACATTCTGGTGTTTTTGGGAATTGGATCCTAGGCCGCCAAAATTCCCCTGCTGATCTAACTTCCCCTGTTTATTTGGCAAGTGTCAATAAAAGTATAGCCGCAGTGGCATTGATTATCGCCATGCGTGAAAGCGGGACAGGGGTGATAAATATGATCAACCAACCCATTGGACCTTATCTTCCATCTATTCTTGGCGCAAGTCCAGCAGTTGGAAATTTGAGATTTAGGGATTTATTGACACACCGATCAGGATTTGCTCAAAATCAGAATCCAAGCTTGGCTAATTTAAAAAACTTGGTAAATACCAATGCAGTTGCCAGAAATAGTGCTTACAACTATTCCAATGTGAATTTTCTGCTATTGAAATATGCACTGTTCGGATTGAAAGGCCAGAATATCGTTGGACTATTTGAGCAAAACCATGAAGATCAAGTCAATGGCTATTATGAGGGCTTTGTGACTACCAAAATATTCAATCCAGCTGGAATCAACAGCCAAACTACTCAAAGTGGAGCTGTCCTAGGATATCAGTTTGGCGACCCTCAGGGTACAATGGGATGGCCAATAGGTAATACCAAGGAAAGACTGGGAAGCGGGGGATTTTACATGAGCGCGCTGGATTTAGCAAAATTCCAAGCGTTTCTTAACAACTCGCAAACGCTGCTAAATCCTGTAGAACGAGCTTTTATGTACACCAATTTTTTGGGTTGGTCTGATGGTCCCGATCCTTTGGTAAACCCACTGACAGGAGATCATGGAACATATTATATCAAACAAGGTACATTTCAAAACCCCAATGGACAGGGTGTGAGGACGCTGATAATTACCTTTCCAAAAAATAAAGTCGAGGTCATCTTTTTGGCAAACGCCCGAGGAGGTAATTTGGATAATGACAACGGGATGAGCCTTGTACTCAGGAATGCATACGACAACGCTTGGGATTAATTTCTCTAAAAAATAAATCAAAAAGCACTGAAATCCAGTGCTTTTTGATTTATAAATTATTGTAGTGCTTTATCAACGCATTCAATTGTTTAAAATCCAGCGCTCCTTTGGCGAGTTTCAAATGATGGATAATTGCCAGTGATTTTTTCATTCTTGATTCAGGGTTTTTTACTGTAGTGACGATATAAATCAGACTCCGCTGCTTACCGGGAGTCAAGTTTCGGAAGTGGCCATTTCCTTCCTCATCCTGATCCAACAGCACTTGCAATTCTTCTGGAATATCATGCCCAAACTCACTGTGATCCCTTTCAATTCTTACTTGAAAATGATGGGCTTCATCCAATTCCATTTTTTTTCTCAACTCTTGATTGACCAAAACATACCAATAGTCCTTTGATTTCATCAATGCCATGTGGTAGGGGCCATTTCCCTTGATCCAAATCAGCACTCTTCGATGCTTTTCATCCATCATTTGATGTGCAATTTCATTTGTAATAGGAATATGATAATGCCAATGATTGAAATCGAATTTGTCCAAATTGCCTGAAAATTCCATTTGAGCCATGATAAATTTTTAAATTTAAAATAATGGAGAACCGAATATTTCTATTAATCGATAATAAAAATTACTGAGACTCAAAATGAATTATAAGCCTATACCCACATTGGGGTGGTGCAGCTACAGAATTCATCAGTTTATATATCATTTAAGGTTCGAATGCAGATAAAACTAGTCGAATCTAGCCAAATTAGGCAAATTCTGTAATTCCAAATTTCTAGGCACAGGCTTTGGTCTTCAAGTGGCTAAGAAGAGGAATCCGAATTTTAAAGGTTTTAATGTTTCTTAGAAAATTTCTTGAAAATACTAAACCCTTGAGCGATTGATTCGTGAATTATAAAGAGTGTGGTGATAGAAATCTTGTGATTATATCACTATCACTGTTAGAAATTTTACATTCTTTTTCTAAATAAATTATTTAACCACTAAACACGATGGCTATGAAAAATTCAAAATTATCAATGTCCCTATGGCTTGGAGGATTAGTTTCCGGAATTTTTGCAGGATACTATCTTTATCAAAATAGAGAAAAGCTTGGTCCACAAAAGGACAAAATGATGAAGGTTCTAGGTGACTTACAGAAAACAAGCGAACAGATCGGCAAGAAATTGAAAGAAGCCGGAATCGAGGGAATCGAGAAAGGCAAAAAAACAATTGCGAAATCCACCCCTGAATTGAATTAATTTTAATTTCGGGAAAAATCGAAGCTGCAGAGAAATCTGCAGCTTTTTTTGTGTCTGGAGATTTTATGAAAAATCGTTTTCATCTGTTTATAATTTGATTTAAGTTGCCAGACCTGCCGGAAGGCAAATGGAATCTCTCAAGGCATATATTCAAACTATTGTTCGTCACACTAGGTCATGTTAGATTTCTTGAGAAACTGATTTATCTCAAAAAAAATATAACAGTACTAGACCATGACTCTCCAATCAAAGCTTCCACATATCGGTACTACCATTTTTACCATTATGTCACAGCTAGCCACGGAGGAAGGAGCCATTAATTTGTCCCAAGGATTTCCTGGTTTTGGTGCAGATCCGATTTTGTTGGATTTGGTGGGGAAATTTACTCGTGAAGGCTACAATCAATATGCTCCAATGTCGGGCATTCCTGAATTGAGAAATGCTTTGGCCGAAAAGACGCAAATTACTCAAGGCTATTTGCCAGACTCTGTCGGTGAAGTCACTATTACCTCTGGAGCTACTGAGTCGATTTTTTCCGCTGTTTCTGCCATCGTCAGAAAAGACGATGAAGTTATTGTCTTAGAACCCGCTTACGATAGTTACGAGCCAGCGATCACTCTCAATGGAGGCATTCCGATCTATGTCCCATTGAATTCAGGGGATTTTTCTGTGGATTGGGAAAAAGTCAAAGCTGCTATTTCTCCAAAAACTCGGGCAATAATGGTTAACTCCCCGCATAACCCCAGTGGGTTTGTATGGGGAGAATCTGATGTAGAGACCTTGGCGGAATTGATTCGGGACCGGGAAATTTATGTCATCAGTGATGAAGTGTATGAGCACATTAGTTTTGACTGCAAGAAGCATTATTCCTTGGGGGCCCATCCAGAACTACAACAAAAAACCTTTGTTTGTGGATCTTTTGGGAAGACGTTTCATGTGACCGGCTGGAAAATTGGTTATTGTATCGCTCCGGTTCCTTTAACTCTTGAATTCCGAAAAATCCATCAATTTGTCACCTTTAGCACGGTGACCCCAATTCAATATGCACTCGCTGAATACTTGAAAATACCGGATCGATACCTTTCTATTCCTTCATTCTATCAAAAAAAACGAGATCTTTTTTCGAAAGGGCTTGCTGAGACTGGCTTAAAGATAATACCTAGCCATGGGAGCTTTTTCCAGCTCGCCTCTTATGGACATCTTTCTCAAGTTTCAGATCGAGAACTTGCAATTCAGATGACGAAAGAACTGAAAGTGGCCTGTATTCCTATCTCTGTTTTTTATTCCGATAAAAAAGATGAAAAGATCATCCGATTTTGCTTTGCAAAGACAGAGGATGAATTGATGGAAGGCCTGCTCAGGCTACAGAAACTGCGACTGATTTTATGACTAGACTACTTCCTGCCCAAGATTCAGTTTGATCAAAAAGCAAGTTCCTTTTCCTACCTCTGATCTTGCACGAATCGTTCCTCCGTGACTGAATATGATATTTTGAGTGTTAGTAAGTCCTAATCCTGAACCACCAACCTTTTGCGTAAAAAAGGGCTCAAAAATTCGTTCCAGATTTTCTTTGGCAATCCCCTCGCCATTATCGCAAATTTCAATGTAACACTGATTGCCTTTCAGCTGTGTTTTAAGGGTCAGATTTCCGTCTTTTCCGTGTATAGCTTCTATTGCATTGACTAGCAAATTGATCAAAGCAATTTTAATTCTTTCAGCATCTAAAGGCAGTTTTAGCATTTCTTTCTTATAAACTTTTGTGACCTGAATTCCCTTTAATTCCAATCTGTCATTGACATGCTCCAAAGCTTCATCCAAAAGCATTTCAATTGAATTTTTTTTGAGATTCAGTTCGGAAAATCTGGTACTGTCCAGAAGCTGTGATACCAAAGAATTAATTCTGTCGCAATTTCTGCGGATTACTTCTATCAAATCACCACTTTCGTGGAGTGACTCCTTAGGAAGTTCCGACTGAAGTTGGTCTGCAGAAAGTACAATAGTCGTGAGTGGATTTTTCACTTCATGTGCCAGAAGTCTTGCGATTCTTCCGGTAGAGGAGAATTTTTTTAAGTTCAATTCCTCTTCTTGACGAGCTTTCATGGAGCTCAAGTCTTTTATTAGAACTTGATATTGATTTTCATCTTGTTTTATGATGCTTACCTGAGTATTGATCAAGCTTCCATCTTCTGTGGTCATAATGGTATCCAATTCAAAAGATTCCTTTCCACTTCCCAAGTTTTCCAAAAGAAGATCTTTGGGGTATTTTTCTAATAGTAGATCAGTCAGCAAATATTCTGTTTTTGAACCGCCTTCATGGGGATCCAAACCAAATTTGGTAATAAACATTGGATTGACTTCAAGGATCTTACTGGTTTCATCCATGAGGATAAATGGATCCCCGGCTTTTTCAAAGATTGACCTGAATTTCTTACTTGTCTTCTCCAATGACTCCATTAGTTTCGCATTTCGAATAGCAAACTGAAGTCTCCTCTCTAAGGTATTGGTATCAAATTGACCCCGGATCAAGTAATCAGCCACTCCAAGGTTTAGGGCTTCTTTATCCAATGTTTCGGAATCAATCCCGGAAAGCATAATCAATGGGGCATATTTTCTCAGTGCTTTGATTTCCTTGATCAAATTGAGCTGTTCTTCTTTTCCGGGATTATATCCCACCAGAAAAACGGTGTAGGAGTCCTTTAATTTAGCAAGAGCATCTTCAATGGTCTGTGCCGTTTCGACCACATATTTATTTCTTTTTGCAGTCTTCAGAATAGAAGAGACATGCTTCCGATCCTCTTGATCATCGTCCACATACAAAATTCGGATGACTTCTTTCTCTAACATGCCTGATTGATCAATTGGATTAGGGGAGGGGGTGTAAACGCAATAATTAAACGGGATTTTTGAAGCATTAAATACTCAACTTGCTAAAAAAATGATACTAATTGGGGCAATGTGGTGGAATTTTTTGGCATAAACTATTTATTCTCAAAATGGGTATTTTTTACCCCATTTCCCTCAGATAAATATAAAAGGAAGAGGGTTAAAATATAGAAATAGGGTCCTAGGGGCTGGGACAGACTACATTTCAACAAATTCAGGTTTGAGGCACAGGGATTGATCTTAATTTGTTAAATAAATTCACACCTTAAATTTTAAAAAAATGAATAATTTATTGTACATCATTGCTGTAATTCTTGTTATAGGCTGGCTGATTGGAGTATTTGCTTACAGTGCAACAGGTATCATTCACGTTTTGTTGGTTATTGCTGTTATTGCAATATTATTTAAAGTAATAGGTGGGAGATCTCTTTAGATCTTTTTGAAACCAACCTTTTTCAACCATGTTAAGATTGTACGAAAAAGATTATGAAAAGAACCAGGAAGAGCAAGAAATCCAAAAGTTTGATTGCTAAAATTCTTAGTTTTTTTTCAAAAACTAACAAAATCCCCGAAGGGAATAATTTTGATCTTTGGGATAAAGAGAATCCACCGAAATCAAATAGTAAAAGTGATATGAAAAAAAATATAGATAATTAACAATTTATATTTTTCCATTTTATATGACATAAAATATACTTTTTATCCCTTGGATCGTCCAATTGTAGCTTTTGGATAATTTAGAATAATTTAAAAATAGTAAATAGAGTAAGTGGTTTGGGGATTTTTAAAAAGGTGTGATCTAAGATTACACCTTTTTTATAAAATTATTGTTCTCTATTTGAGTGCCTACTCAGCAGCAGGATATGATGTCAAAATATCTACAAATTTCAAGTAAAATGAAGAATGTGATCCTTGTTGTTGATGATGAACAAGAAATAAGAAATTTATTTTTTCGGTACTTAGGAAAGAAAGGGTATGTAGTTTTATTAGCGGGATCAATTGAAGAAGAAAAGAAGATTTTGGAATCTAGGATTCCTGATCTGATCTTTTTGGATATTAATCTCCCTGATGGAAACGGACTCGAAGAGCTTCTGAGATTAAAGCCGCATTGTGCTACGTGCAAAGTTGTATTAATGAGTGCATTTGACCAATTGGAAGATCAAAAAGAGGCATTTGATTCTGGAGCAATTGATTTCTTGAGCAAGCCATTCAGTCTTTCTCGGCTTAATCATGTATTAGATTCTCGATTTAATCCTTCAAACAAACCAAAAAAAGACCATGGCTAATATTCTGGTAATTGATGACAATCTTGACATATGTCAGCTTTTAGATCGTTTTCTGACTAAAAAAGGGCACCAAGTTCAAACTACTATATCTGGTAAAACGGGTTTAGATTATGTGAAAAAAACAAATTTTGATCTGATTTTCTGTGATTTCAAACTTCGCGAAATGGACGGAAGGGAAGTTTTGCAAAAAGTAAAAGAAATCTCCCCATCTACTCAAGTAATCATTATCACGGGATATGGGGATATCAAAATTGCAGTGGAAGTAATCAAAAATGGGGCTTTTGATTACATCAGTAAACCACTAATCCCAGACGAAATTCTGCTGCTGATTGAGCGATCCATGATTCTAAAGAAAAAGGACCATTCATATTCCGTCAACTTCGTCTCACCAAAAAATAATTCCGAATCTAAAACAGGAGCTTCGAATGGATCCAATTCCAGCTACCTACGAGGTGTAGGCAAGGAATCCAAAAGATTGTATAGAGATATGCAACTCGTTGCTCCAACTAACCTGAGTGTAGTAATCTATGGTGAAAGCGGAGCGGGTAAGGAAAACATTGCCAAAATTATCCATGAGCAAAGTTCGAGAGCTGGAAAGCCATTTGTTGCAATTGATTGCGGCGCCTTGACAAAAGAACTTGCAGGAAGTGAACTTTGGGGGCATGAAAAAGGATCATTTACAGGTGCGCACACAGATAAGATTGGGCAGTTTGAACTGGCAGATGGGGGGACGATCTTTTTGGATGAAATCTCCAATCTTTCCTATGAGATTCAAGTGGGATTACTCCGCTTAGTTCAGGAGAGAAAACTCAGGCGGATAGGCGCAAGTAAGGACAAATCGATTGATGTTCGGATTTTAGTCGCTTCAAATGAGGACCTCCGCAAATCTGTACAGGAGGGTAAATTCCGTGAAGATCTATTTTTTAGGTTCAATGAATTTAGCATTTCTGTGCCTCCTTTGAGAGAAAGAAAAGATGATATTGAAGCTTTCTCCATGCATTTTCTGGAACTAGCCAATGAAGAATTAAATAAGGATTTGATTGGATTTGATCCTGAAGTTTTTGAAGTGTTTCAAAATTATGATTGGCCAGGGAATCTTCGTGAAATGAGGAATGTCATTCGAAGAGCGATTCTTTTGTCCAGTGGTAAAATAATAACGCTTTCAGGATTGCCTCCGGAAGTAGTGTATTCCCAGAAATTCAATTTTACAGAATCTGAGGAAGATGAAAAGCATCATGAAAATGGAAAAAATAAGTCTGTTTCCAGTTTGAAAAATGCAGCGGCCGGTGCTGAAGCAGCAATCCTGCGGAAAGTATTGGAAGATGTGAAGTATAATAGAACTAAAGCGGCTCAGCAATTGGGGATAGATCGAAAAACCCTATTCAACAAAATGAAACAGTATGATTTGTAAATCCCGTTTTTTGAGGAATTTAGAAATTAATCTCTCTTTTTGGGCGAATTTTCCCCGTTTTTCAAAATTGGGACTAGCGCAAAAATTTTAATCAAAAAAAATAAATAATTTAAAAATAGTCCCTTATGGCCTAGAAACGCAATATTTTTTTCTCTGTGAATCTAATTTCCGTTTTTCATTTACAGGGCACAGGATTTGAAATTTGTTCAGTAAATCTAATTCTTTTGAAGATGCTCGATAAAGTTGATTATAAATTACCATTTCCAATTGCTACTAATCAAGAGCAGAATGAAACTACTATTCCAACTCTTTCTATTCTTCTTTTTGAGTTACAAACCTTTAGAAAAGAAGTGATTTTTTTTCAATCTCAATTCCAGGGACCCGACTACTTTAATATTGTTGAATATATTTCTGAACTTCAATCGTCGATAGAATCCTCAATTCAGCAACTTAAAATTCAAGTCAGTGATTTCGACAATATTCCTTACAAAACATTGTCAAACTCATTAGAGTATCCATTTAAAAAAAATATAGTAAAAATCAATTCTGATGCGGCAGGCATAGCACTCATGCTGCTAGGATTGAAAAATCTTATTCATACAAATCGCAAGGCCGCATTTGAAGCAGAAGAATCGGAAGATTTTTTTATTGAATCCCTTCTGCTCGGATTTGAAAAGGAATTGGAAAGGAACAGATGGATTTTCTACTTGTTTTCCAAATATTAATAAAAGGGTGATATTTTTAAAAAGGCTGCAGAACGTTCTGCAGTTTTTTTTTGCCCAATTTTGAAAGTGTTGATTGGAATCATTTTTATATCCATTTTTATTTAACTCCTATTTAACCTAATTCCCACCTTATGCTGAGGTTAATTCTCACCCTGTCGATGTTCTTTTGTGTTATGACTCAAATTAGAAGTCAGGATTTTGAAAAGTGGAAAACTGACAGGAGGACAGAATTGCTGGCTGAAGATGGCTGGATCAATTTGATAGATTTAATTTGGTTAGACGAAAAGAAATCATTTTTAAATCAAATATCCAAGGACAGTGTCCAGATGGCAGCAAATCCTACAAAGAATAACATCGGTACTTTTCAATTTGTAAATGATTCGATTTGGTTCTTTTTCAATCCCAAAATTTCGAAGAAAAACAAATTACAATCGCCAGCCAAGGTCCTACAATATCCATCTTCAGACTATTCGAAAGGGGGAGTTTACCATCACCGATGGAAATGGACTGTGATCAAAAGAGGTGAGCAATTCGGCATGCGATTGAGGGATTTAGAGCATCCAGGGATAGCCAACTTTTCACCGATTCCCTATTTTGAATATGATTCAGCTTTTGCGGTTGAGGCCGTTTTTCTACCCAAATTCAATCAAACAATGGACATTCCCAATGTACTCGGCCAGATTATCAAGTGGAAAATTTTGGGTGTTTTGAAGTTTAAGATAAGTGGCAAAGAATATGAATTAACTGCGTTGGATGAAGCAGGAAAATTTTTTGTGATTTTCTCCGATTGGACCAACGAATCCGAAACCTACCCAATAGGAAGGTACTTGTACGTCAATTTTCCTGACAAAAATGGCCATACCAAAGTGGACTTTAACTTTTCATATAATCCTCCCTGTGCATTTACGGCTTTTGCTACTTGCCCAATTCCACCCAAGGAAAACCGTCTCGATTTACCAATCCGAGCAGGTGAAAAAATGCCAAAGGGGAAATAAAACCCTTTTCAAATGTTTTGCATCTGCATGAAAATGAAAGACCTGTCAGGGTATTGAAAACCTGACAGGTCGGTACTTCTAGAATTATCCTAAGGTCGGGGAATTGTTTTGACTCGGCTTCTTTAAGCTTATGCCAATGCCTTTCTGCAGAACTCCACACACTTTTGGACCTCTTTTACCGCGTCAGATCCCTCAGGTACTTGATATTCCAGTTCAATCGTTGCTGGGAACTTGTATTTATTTTTTTGCATCAATTTTAAAATATCTCCAATTGGGGTGTCACCAGTTCCCCATGCCAGGTTTCCTTTTCCATTAGCCGGAGTCTGCCGATCCTTAGTATGCATGCTAAAGATTCTGGCTTGATGTTTTTCAATCAAGGGTATCAAATCCGTGTGACCCGCTGCGATGTAATGACCAGCATCCAGATTCAATCCGTTCATTTTGCTTTGCGATAGCGCAGTATCCCAAAAAGTGAAAGTTTCCTGCTCGTGACCATGATATCCAACTCCCATCTTATGCTGCTCACCCAACTTTCCAAGTCTTAAAGTATGCGCATCATCGGATGGATGCTCTAAAGTAACATGTGAGGCTCCCAATGCTTTGGCTGCATTCATTCCATAAGCAATGTCAGCGTCCGTATTGTTTTGACCAAATGCATTGGGTTTAAAGGCATAAATCGTCACGCCCGCATCTTTGTACATTTTCCGTACCTGCTCAAACTTTTTCATATCAGCTTTTGCTCTCCATTCGGAAACCATTTTGTTGTAATCCTGGGCTTGAGCTTGCATGTCTGCCAATTCCTTGGTTTCATCATCGGTCAAGGCTTCACCTCTACGTTGCTTTCCACCCAGTTGAAACATTCGACCTCGGTTAATTGGAGAAACAGGCATTCCTGCAAAGCTCTCCGCTGGATCTCCCATCAGTTCGATCGAGCTCAATCCACTGTCTACCACATATTTCAAAGTAGCTTCAGCACTTTGATCAGGCATAGATCGAAATGAATAAGTAATGCAGCCTATTTGGACTCCATTGATTTCTGAGTTTGGTCTATTGAAGGACTTGATCAGTGCAGGGGCTCCTTGAAGCCAAGACGGTGCTACTGCAAGTCCGGCAATACCAAGTGCGGATTTTTGAAGGAATTCTCTTCTATTCTTCATGGTTGAATTGGGTTTGATAGAGTTGAAAATCAAAATATGACATTTAATTGGAATTCTTCCTGAATTTGAATTGAGGCGTTTTCCTGTGGTTTATTTGGTTGATTTTATCTTTGAATGAACAAGCCCCAATCTAGAAGCAGGAGTGAACTTCATTTATCGATAAATTCCTGCACTGATGGAATTAGAAGGAAATGGAAGGTTTTTTCAAGTCTACTTTTGGTGATCATTTAAACTATTTCAATATGAACTCAAACTTCTTTAGAAAACTCAGCTTGATCCCAGTGATCCTAATGTGGATGGTGGTGAGTGCAAATGGGCAGAATAGCTCACTCCTTTGGAAAGTCACCGGGAACGGACTTGAAAAAGAGTCTTACCTATTCGGAACGATTCACATCATTTGCAAATCAGACTTTGTGATGGATGACCGGATTACTTCGGCATTTGAAAGTACAGAGGAACTGTTTCTGGAACTCGATATGAGTGATCCGGAACTCCAACTCAAAATGCAACAGGTATCTATGAATCCAGGTATGAAAAACATCAAAGCTGAAATGGAAGAGCCTCTGGCAAGTGCATTGGATGAATTTTTACTGAAAAATTATGGTGCTGGTTTGGCGCAGCTTGGCATATTAAAGCCTTTTGTGCTGAGTTCGATGGTGATGCTAAAAGCGCTGCCTTGTCCTGAAATAGAAAGTTATGAGGCATTTTATACTTCCAAAGCAAGTGATATTGGGATTCCAATTTCTGGTTTAGAGACTATTGAATTTCAAGTGGGTATTTTTGATAAAATCCCCCAGGATTTGCAATTGAAAGAGCTCGGGAAATTGCTAACTGAGGATTATTCACAAAGTGAGTTTAAATACCTGATTTCAGCTTATCTGGCGGAAGATATTGAGGCACTCGATAGGGTAATGACTTCAAGTGGAATGATGGCAGATTACCGATCTATGTTACTCGATGAGCGAAATAAAACCTGGGTTCCAAAAATCACTGAAGCCATGAAAACCAAATCTATTTTTGTAGCGGTGGGAGCAGGACACCTTGGAGGTGAATTTGGTGTCATTTCTCTTCTTAAAGAGGCAGGATATAGCGTAGAACCAATTAACTAGAAGTAATAGGTTAGTACATTTAAAACTAATGGATAGCAACAAACCCACTTCCCCCAAAAAATCGAGTATCTATTGGTTGCTCCAGATTATCGGCTGGAGCTCCATTATTTTCATTGAAACAATTAATTACACTTTTTTTATCATTGGGGAATTTAAGTGGGAGTACCTTCAGCAGTTTTTCTTGTATTCAGCAGTGGGACTGATCGTCTCCCATTTTTACAAAATCATGTTTATCAAAGTAGAAGTCTTTGAGAAATCCCTCTCCAGAATTTGGGTGAGAGCTGTTTTCGATGTGATGATGATTACATCGATCATGGTGATTTTGTTGTATTTACCTTACTTAATAGCGGATTTTAATACGATCAGAAAAAGTGAATTCTGGATTGGATTTTTTGGACAGATCATGAATCTGGGACGATATGCCATCGTTTGGATTATCATTTATTACCTCTATCACATCCTAAAGAAGAATTCTGAGATCACTGAACAAAAACTTCTTCTGGAGAATGTTGCCAAATCGGCCGAACTTGAGCTGCTTAAAAATCAACTGAATCCACATTTCCTATTCAATGCCTTGAATAGCATCAAAGCATTGGTTTTGATTGATCAGGAAAAAGCTAGAGACGCAATTATCAAGCTTTCAGAATTGCTTCGATTCACGCTTAATTATGAAAAAGCGCCCTTGATTGCGCTCAACGAGGAAATCAACGAAGTAATCAAATACCTTGAACTGGAGCAAATTCGATTTGGCAAACGCTTGGAAGTTCATATTTCTCTGGAAGAGGAAACACTCGACCTCAAAGTGCCACCAGCGATGGTGTTGACTTTGGCAGAAAATGCCATAAAGCATGGAATCACACAGCTTCCAGAAGGTGGAGAAATCTGGATCGGCAGTAAACTTAGAGGTAAAAACCTCACTATTGAAATCATTAATTCGGGACAATTGAAAGATACCTTCAATTTGGGAATAGGACTTATGAACCTTCAAATGCGACTTCAAAGTCTTTTTGCAGACAGAGCCTCATTCTTTTTAGATACTATCTCTGAATCAAAAGTTGTCGCAAGAATTATTTATCCAATTGATTGAAAATGAAATCGAGCATGACCCTGTTTTTTCAAATGGAGGATTGATTATCGGTCATGCGAGATTCCATGTGGCAATTAAAAAGAAAATTATAAACACATGAAATGCCCATGAGAAAATGTCTCACACAGGGGAATGATTATCCGGGGCATTCCATCTGACCTTAAAAAATCAAATTATAAACAGATGAAAAAACGTGTCTATTTAGTCGATGATGAACTGCTCGCTCTTGAAGAGCTGAAGGTGCTGCTTTTGCCATTTGAAGATTTGGAGATCGTCGGTTTTTCTGATCGGGTTGAGCAGGCCATTGAAGATTGCAATTCAATCAAACCTGATCTGATTTTTCTGGATATCAATATGCCGGGGAAGGATGGATTTGAGTTCTTGGAAAGCTTGGAGGAAGTTCGAGAAGTCATTTTTGTGACTGCATACGATCAGTTTGCTATAAAAGCTTTTGAGGTGAATGCATTGGATTATTTGCTCAAGCCTTTAAATCCAAAACGCTTGGCGGAAGCTATTCAACGGTTCAGAACCAAAAGCCAATCCAACGAAAATCAAACAGAAGAACGACTGAGTGCTGATAAAAAGATTTTTATCAAAGACGGGGAAAAGTGCCATTTCGTTCCAGTTTCAAAGATTTACCTGCTGGAAAGTGTGGGGAATTATGTTCGCGTTTTCTATGAAAATCAGCAGCCACTTTTGCACAAATCCCTGACCTATCTGGAGCAAAAACTCCCCGAAGACCTATTCTTCA